>NZ_MVQM01000069.1:0-7936 GCF_002067195.1 Pelotomaculum sp. PtaB.Bin117
CCAGTACGGCGGCAGCGTAAAACCGCAAAACGCCGCGGGCCTGATGGCGCAGCCGGATATCGACGGCGCCCTGGTGGGCGGCGCCAGCCTGGATGTGGACAGTTTTTCAGGTATAGTAAAAGCAGCCGCCGGAGTTTAGATTCTATTCTGACATCCGACTTCCGACGACTGACGACCGAAACCGGAGGTTCCTGATTTGAAGACAAATAAAAAACCCCTGGTCCTGGTAATAATGGACGGCTGGGGTCTTAGTTCCAGGGTTGAAGGCAACGCTATCGCCCGCGCAAACACGCCAAATGTGGATAGCTGCCTGGCCAACTACCCTCACTGCGCCCTCGTTTGCTCCGGTGAGGAAGTAGGCCTCCCCGAAGGTCAAATGGGCAACTCGGAAGTGGGTCACTTGAACATCGGCGCCGGCCGGGTGGTCTACCAGGAATTTACCCGGATAAACCGGGCTGTCAGGGACAAAAGTTTTTTTGAGAACAAGATATTGCTGGAATCCGTCAAACATGTCAAAAAGAATGGTTCCGCACTCCACCTGATGGGGTTGCTGTCTGATGGCGGTGTGCACAGTCACATTAATCATTTGTTTGCCTTGTTGGAGCTGGCGGCGCGGGAAAATCTTAACCAGGTGTTTGTTCACGCTTTCCTTGACGGGCGGGATGTGCCGCCCGCCAACGCCAAAGAATACTTTACCCTTCTCGAAGCCAAGTTTGTTGAATTGGGCTTCGGAGCGGTGGCGACGGTAATGGGCCGTTATTACGCCATGGACAGGGACCGCCGCTGGGAGCGTGTGGAGCAGGCCTATAACGCCATGGTTTGCGGGGACGGAATTCAGGCGAATAGTCCGTTCGACGCGGTAGACCTCGGGTACGGCAGGGGAGAAACAGATGAATTCATCCGGCCGACGGTAATCGCGCGGGAGGGTGGCAAACTGGTGGCTGGAGTATCTGACGGTGACGCCATCATATTTTACAACTTTCGCCCGGACCGGGCGCGCGAGTTGACCCGTGCTTTTATAGATGAGGATTTTGACGGGTTTGCCCGTCGTGACGGGTATCCGAAGGTGCATTTCACCTGCATGACGCTGTATGACAAGACCATTAAAGCGCCTGTGGCTTTTGAGCCGCAGCGGTTGGGTAACACCTTAGGCCAGGTGTTCAGCGACAATGGAATCGTTCAGTTAAGGCTTGCCGAGACGGAAAAATACGCGCATGTGACGTTTTTCTTTAACGGTGGTGTTGAAGCGCCCAACCCGGGTGAAGAAAGAATTCTGATTCCCTCTCCCAAAGTGGCGACTTACGACCTGAAGCCGGAAATGAGCGCGGTTGAAGTTACCGATACATTTTTAGAACAACTGAACACGGGCAAGTTCGATGTAATCATCATGAACTATGCGAACGCCGACATGGTCGGGCATACCGGTGTTATGGACGCGGCTGTCAGCGCGGTGGAGACTGTGGACCGTTGCCTGGGCAGAGTGATCCCGGCCGTGCTGGAAAAGAACGGCACTGTTCTGATCACCGCGGACCACGGCAACGCTGATGAAATGATCGATGAAAACGGCGAGGTCTTTACCGCCCACACCACTAATCCGGTGCCATTTTTGATGATCCGCCGCGATGCAACAGGTGTTTTCCTGCGTGACGGAAGCCTGGAGGACATTGCCCCAACCATGCTTGAACTGCTGAATATTCCCAAGCCGCGGGAAATGACCGGTAAATCGTTAATGCAAAATGCCAGTACAATTAAATAAGGGGGAATACCTGTGTCAACATTAATAGAAGACATTTATGCCCGGGAAATTCTTGATTCCCGCGGCAACCCAACCATTGAGGTGGAAGTGGTCCTGGAAAACGGGATCATGGGCAGAGCGGCCATTCCATCCGGGGCGTCCACAGGCGCCTATGAAGCAGTCGAATTAAGGGACGGCGACAGCAAGCGATACAACGGCAAAGGGGTGCTGAAGGCGGTTGAGAATGTCAACTCCATCCTTGCTCCTGAAATAGCCGGATACGATGCGACGGATCAGGCCGGTATCGACCGGGCCATGCTGCAGTTGGACGGGACACCGAACAAGGGCAAGTTCGGCGCCAACGCCATTTTAGGCGTGTCCATAGCCGCAGCTAAGGCCGCCGCGGAAGCGGTGGGCCTGCCTCTCTACCAGTACCTGGGGGGCACAAACGCCAAAGTGCTGCCGGTGCCGATGATGAATATCTTGAATGGCGGCAAGCACGCGGATAACAACGTCGATATTCAGGAATTCATGGTTATGCCGGTCGGCGCCGCGAATTTCGCCGAAGCGCTGCGGATGAATACAGAAATATATCATACGTTGAAGAGTGTGCTGAAAAAGAAAGGGCTAAACACCGCGGTCGGTGACGAGGGCGGTGTGGCGCCGATGCTCGGGTCAAATGAAGAGGCGCTGGCGGTGATCATTGAAGCGATTCAAGCCACAGGCTATCAGCCCGGCGAGGAGATTGCCCTGGCTATCGATGCCGCCGCGTCGGAATTTTTCAAAGAAGGCAAATATGTTTTGGCGGCCGAAAACAAAAGCCTTACCGCGGCTGAGATGGTGGACTATTACACCATGCTGGTGGATAAGTATCCGATTATATCCATCGAAGACGGTCTGGCTGAAGATGACTGGGACGGCTGGAAAATGCTGAACGAGCGTCTGGGCAAGCGGATTCAAATTGTTGGTGACGACCTATTTGTCACAAACACCGAACGCTTGGCCCGGGGCATCCAGTTAGGTGTCGCCAATTCAATTTTAATTAAGCTGAATCAGATCGGCACCATAACTGAGACTCTGGACGCTATTGAAATGGCTAAGCAAGCCGGGTTCACGGCGGTTGTTTCGCACCGTTCCGGTGAGACGGAGGACGTAACCATTGCCGATCTGGTGGTGGCGACTAATGCCGGACAGATCAAGAGCGGCGCGCCATGCCGCACGGACCGGGTAGCCAAGTACAACCAGTTGCTGAGAATTGAAGAGGAATTGGGCCTCCTGGCCCTTTATAAAGGAAAGGGTGTTTTTTATAACATAAAATAGAATCGCCGTATTGCGAATACTAATGAATAATAATGCATTTGTCCGGGGGCTGATGGTTAGGTCCCCGGCAGTTTTTTTTCTCATGTCTCTGAAATCTGAAAACTTGCTATAGACTACTCTACTCTGAAAATTAAAAGACTCTTAATCCTTGAAGACAATAATTAACAAAGCCAGCTAAGCATGAACCTGGCAGCAAAATGACAGTAACAACACAAGAATTTAAGCTACTGATTCAATGGTGACCTTGCATCCAAGAGAATGATTATTCCGTCCTGCGTGCTTCCCGAATGGGAGCAACTATCTGTGGTGCACCTGGTCGTTGGGGTCTGTCTAAATATCGGGCTCGTGGCACCAAGCTAGTTCGACCTCCCTTCGCCAGCCGTAAAAGTAAGAGATTCTATGTGATGCTATTTTCATCCTTCTGATGGTGTTGCGTTAGTAACATATTTGTCTAAATATTTGTTCTATGACGATTGTCAGTTATAACGCGCTGTGGTAAAATGAATTTGGTTTATTTACCGTTGATCCCGGTATTGCCATGTATTTACCTTATTTTAATAAATTTCTTATATTTTTAAAGATATTTTAAAATATTGGATATTACAATTGGATTAGGTTACTTAAACCGATATATCAAAAACGTCTAAGGTTGGGCAATTTCCGGGATACAAGACCTAATAAGGAGGTGAACTGTGTAGTGAAGATCGCAGTGACTGCCCTGCATGTCATTTTTTCTGTTGCACTGATCGCTGTCGTAATTCTGCAATCCGGCAGGAGCGCCGGTCTGTCTGGATCAATCGCCGGTGGTGCGGAAACACTATTCGGTAAAAAGAAGGGGCTGGACGAGTTGCTGGGGAAAGTCACTATCGTGGTGGCGGTATTATTCGCGGCTACCGCACTAGGTTTGGTTGCCTGGAAATAGTTTGAGAAGAAAAAAGAATTTTGGGAAAAGTAGAAAAAAAGAATTTTTGGGAGAAGCGGAAGAAAAAAGAAACTTTGGGAGAAGTGGAGGGTTAATAAAGTGCAGGACATTACTCTGGCCTATTATGGCGCGGCCGCAGGGTCGATTGCCCTACTCTTTGCGCTTGCCACTCTGGCTAGCATTTTGAAAGAGTCCATGGGCACCCCCAGAATGAAGGAGATCTCTGAAGCTGTTCAGGAAGGCGCCATGGCTTACCTGAACCGTCAGTATAAGACCCTGATTCCTTTTACTATTGTTATTGCCATTCTTCTTGTTGTAGTATTACCAATGCTTGATCCGCGGGTTGAAGGCGTTCCCCTGTGTGTATCCTTCCTGGTTGGTGCTATTTGCTCAGCCATAGCCGGTTATATCGGTATGAACAGCACTACTAAGTCCAACGCTCGTACCGCTGAAGCCGCACGCAGCCATGGACTGGGCAAGGCGCTAAACGTTTCATTCCGCGCCGGCGCTGTCATGGGCTTGTCCGTTGCCGGTCTGGGCCTGTTGGGCGTTTCTGCTTTATTTATTATTTATGGAGACGCTGTGGTGATCAACAGCTTTGCTTTCGGAGCGTCCGCTATCGCGTTCTTCGCCCGTGTCGGCGGCGGGATCTACACTAAGGCTGCTGACGTCGGCGCCGACCTGGTTGGTAAGGTAGAAGCCGGTATTCCGGAAGACGACCCGCGCAACCCGGCTACCATCGCCGATAACGTTGGTGACAACGTCGGTGACACAGCCGGTATGGGCGCCGACTTGTTCGAGTCTTACGCCGCTACTACCATTGCCGCTATGATTATCGGCAACAGTATTTTTGGAATGGAAGGCGCGCTTTTCCCACTGGTGGTTGGCGCGATCGGTATCATTGCTTCTATCATCGGTACCTTCTTCGTCCGCACCAGTGAAGGCGGCAACCCGCAGGCAGCCCTTAATGTGGGACTGTGGGCCACCAACATTATGACTGCTATCGGTGTCTACTTCCTTTCTGTCAGTACCTTTGGCTCTAAAGAAGGTTTTGGCATCTTTCTTGCTGTTGCTGCCGGTCTTATCGTTAACGTCGCCATCGGCGCCCTTACCGAGTACTATACTGCCAACACCAAGACTCCCTGCCGGCGCATCGCTGAAGCCTCTAAAACCGGCCCGGCCACTAACGTGATCCAAGGCTTGGCGGTAGGTATGGAATCAGTATTTTTACCCATGCTTTTCTTTGCCGCTGCCATTTGGTTTGCTTTCTGGGCAGCCAGTTTTGTTAATCCCGAACACGCTATTTATGGTATCGCTATGGCCACGATGGGCATGCTTTCCACCGCAGGCATTGTGGTGGCCATGGACTCCTTCGGTCCTGTTGCCGACAACGCCGGCGGTATTGCCGAAATGGCCGAGCTGCCGCCTGAAGTCCGTAAAAAAACCGACAAGCTGGATGCTGTTGGCAACACTACTGCTGCGATCGCTAAAGGGTTTGCCATTGGTTCCGCTGCCCTGACCGCACTGGCCCTCTTCCAGGCCTTTGCCGACGAAGTGGTGCGCAACCCGAAACTGCAACATCTGCTGGTTGACGGTCAACTGGTAATGAACTTGAATAACCCAAAAGTTTTAATCGGGCTTTTAATCGGCGCCGCGGTTCCTTTCCTGGTTGGCGCTTCCACTATGCGTGCTGTTGGTGAGGCTGCTTTCAGTATGATTAACGAAGTACGACGCCAGTTCCGCGAGATCCCCGGCATCATGGAAGGTGAGGGCAAGCCGGACTACGCCCGTTGCGTGAGTATCGCCACCGGCGCTGCTATCAGTAAGATGCTCTTCCCCGGCCTGGTTGCGGTTGGTATGCCCATTCTCGTAGGCTTTGGTCTGGGAGCTTTGTCGCTGGCTGGTTATCTGACTGGTTTAACCGCAACTGGTGTTCTGATGGCTCTGTTCCTGGCTAACGCAGGCGGTGCCTGGGATAACGCCAAGAAGTGGATTGAAGAGGGCAACCTGGGTGGTAAGAAAATTGACGGCGAACCCAACCCGATTCACCAGGCTGCTGTTATCGGCGACACCGTCGGTGACCCCTGCAAGGACACCTCCGGCCCAGCTATGAATCCGCTAATCAAGGTTGCCGGTACTGTCTCCCTGATTATCGGTTCTGTACTTTTCCACTAAAAACAAAAAAAATGCCGGGTTTCCCCGGCATTTTTTTTACCCGTTGAAAATTGATAAAAATGGTTTATACTAGTAGGATAGAAGATTTGCCGAACCGAAGAGAAGGTGAAACGATGGCTAAATTCCTGCGTGAAGACAATATGTGCTTCGCCTGCAGCGCACGCAATCCTATCGGGCTAAAATTAAAATTTGAGCAGGATGGCGACATCTGCCGGACATATTTTATCGCCAGGACAGAGCATCAAGGCTGGAATGGGGTGCTGCACGGCGGGCTGGTTGCCACTTTGCTAGATGAAGTGATGGCCCAGTGGTTATGGGTGCGTGATATCGCAACAATGACTGCTGAAATTACCACCCGTTACAGTAAAGCAGTTCCGGTAGGAGAGCGGCTTACCCTGGAAGCAAACCTGTTGTCCGACCGTAGAAGGTTGGTTGAGATGACGGGCAGGTTGATCCTGCCGGATGGTACTGTGGCGGCGCGGGCAAAGGCCAAATTTTTGAAGATGGACCCGGAAAAGATGTCGAAGGGGGAACTGAAACTTGAACAGAACAGAGGCCGTGGCGCTGCTGAAGAAAAACCTGACAAATAAAAACTTGTTTAACCATTCTCTTGCGGTTGAAGCCGTAATGCGCCGTCTGGCGCGGCATTTCGGCCAGGACGAAGAGAAATGGGGGCTGGCCGGACTGCTGCACGATATCGACTACGACCGTACTAAGGACGACCCGGAACGTCATAGCATAGAAGGCGCCGCCTTGCTGGAGGAATCCGGTTTGCCGGAAGATATAGTTTATGCGGTAAAAGTGCATAACGAACGGCATGGGCTACCTCGTGAATCACTTATGGATAAAGCTCTTTTTGCCAGCGATCCGGTTACCGGATTGATAGTAGCCGGCGCGTTGATCAGGCCGGAAAAGAAGTTGGCGGTAGTTGATGTTCCTTTTCTAATGAAACGTTTTAATGAGAAATCATTTGCCCGCGGGGCGAACCGGGAAACGATCAAAGCTTGTTCTGAATTATCGCTTTCCCTGGAAGAATTTCTTGGGCTAAGCCTTGAAGCGATGCAGGGCATTGCCGCAGAACTAAAACTATAAATCTGATTATAGCTTTTTTACTTGACAAACCATGCCCGCCTGCTATAATGAAAGCATTTCCCGGCACCATTAAAATAAAATGGTACCCGTTAAAGTTCTGGTGATTAAGCATGGGATATAAAACCGTAACTGAAAACAGAAAAGCCCGGCATGAATATCATGTTATAGAGACCTTTGAAGCAGGCCTGGCTTTGACCGGAACCGAAGTAAAATCCCTGCGTGCCGGGCGAGCCAACCTGCAGGATAGCTACGCCCGCGTTGAAAACGCCGAACTTTTATTGTATAATATGCATATAAGCCCTTATGATCAAGGAAACCAGTTTAACCATGAACCCAAGCGCACCCGTAAGCTTTTGATGCACAAAGTGGAGATTTTGCGCTTGTTGGGTAAAGCCAGGGAAAAAGGTTTGGCCTTAATCCCGCTAAAAGTATATTTTAAGGATGGCATTGCCAAGGTGGAACTGGCGCTGGCCAAGGGCAAGAAGATATATGACCGGAGAGATGACATAGCCGCGCGTGACGCTCGGCGGGAAATCGACCGGGCTGTGAAGGAAAGGTCAAAGATGTATTAGAATAATATTACTGTCACTATTCACCAGATATTATTTTACGGGGGCGTAAAGGTTTCGACGGGGGAAGCGGTGGCAGGAGGAGCGAGCCGGGGTTCCATCAGCCCGCAATACGGTGGAAAA
>NZ_MVQM01000070.1:0-24476 GCF_002067195.1 Pelotomaculum sp. PtaB.Bin117
ACTAAAAATGTACGTCACTTTCCCATGAAAGATTTAAGTATCATTGAACATTCTTAACATTAAATATACTTTACTATAAATCGATAAAGTCACGTCCATGCTGCTACGCTTGACCATCACCTGGACACCGGAGTCAAGCCATTGTACCTCTTAAAGCTATGCTTTACCCTTCACAGCCTTATAAAAGCTCGTCTTCTTCATCCCCATCTACGCATGGCTTCCATAGCGGTCATTTTTCCTTCCCTCCGCTCTTTGCATATCTCCTGGAAATTCGATGGTACCTTACACTTTGGCCTGCCCATATGCTTTCCTTTAGCACGCGCTACGGCCTGTCCTTCCATTTGACCTTGCCCAGGTTTGATAGACATTAGGAATGCCCCTATAATTATTAACGGGAGGCATTCAAATGAGACAGGCAAAGTATGATCGTGAATTTAAAGAACTATTCTGATCGCGGCGTCCAAAATAGTATTAAAATGGCACTTATAGGGGGGATAGATGTGAGTGTCGACAAGGAAAAGCAGAAAATGATTTTAGGCCTTGAATGGAACATATTTTTTACAGGTATAACCAGCTTTTTAACTGATACAACAACAAAAATGATCTATGCTATTATGCCGCTTTTTTTGCTATCTATAGGAGCATCAAAGATAGAGCTCTCTCTTATTGAGGGTGTTGCAGAGAGTACAGCGTCGATTCTTAAGGCTTTGTCAGGCTGGTGGAGTGATAAAATCGGTAAAAACAAACCTTTTATGGTTATAGGCTATGCAATTACAGCTCTTTTATCTCCATTATTTTCAATAGTAACTTCGCCCTTGCAGGTTCTAACAATCAGATTTGCCGAGAGGGTTGGAAAGGGAATAAGAACTGCACCCAGAGACAGCCTTATAGCCGGATCATCAAGTGAGTGTAATAAAGGTAGAGGTTTTGGCTTTCATAAAGCTATGGACAACAGCGGAGCAATAATGGGACCGCTACTGGCCGTAGCAGTCTTGGCAGTGTTTCCGGGTGATTATCGCAAGGTATTCCTGTTTTCAGCAGTACCGGGCATAATGGGATTACTTGTTATAATTCTTTTTGTCAGGGAGGCTAAGAAGAGCAAAGCTGAATTTCTTGGGGAAATTAAGCTTAAGGAATTTCCAATCAGATACTATATTTTCCTGGGGATTGCGTTCATATTTACCCTGGGCAACTCAACTGATGCCCTACTGTTAGTAAAAGCCAGTGACATCGGTATACAAGCCTTATTTTTGCCTCTTGTATACCTGATATTCAATTCTGTCTCGGTAATTTTTGCTATCCCTGCTGGTATGCTTTCCGATAGAATTGGCCGCGAAAGACTTATTATCTTCGGATATTTACTTTATTCTATCATATACTTCGGGTTTGGAAGGACAAACGATAAGGTGGTAATAATTCTGCTTTTTGCATTATATGGACTTTATAGTGCAGCAACAGATGGTGTGCAGAAAGCATTGGTTACAGATATTATAGATAAAGGAAAGAGAGGTACGGGTCTTGGTATATACAATTCACTTATCGGTATTACGCTGCTTCCTGCAAGCGTTATAGCTGGTGTATTATATGACAAGGTTGACAATCGAGCTCCTTTTTACTTCGGTTCGGCAATGGCGTTAATCGCTACGATACTAATGTTTGGATTTTACAGGAAAAGAGCTAGATGACGACCTCCTTAGAATGAATTTGTGCTATGCACATGAATTCATTCTAAGGCATGCCCTTTCTGCCCGAAATATGGTAAGATGCTGTGTGGCTAAACACAAGAATGAGTTGCTGCAAGTCTGTGTTGCCGTATCTGATTGGCGTAAAGAGAACGGCCCTAATGATGAATACATCGAGTTGGCACGGGGCTACAGCCTTATTGACGGCCATCATCGCCTTGAGAAAGCGTACCGGCATGGTGTGAAGCAACTCCCGGCCTACATACTCCCCATGGAGCACCACGTCGGTTTCATCTTCAAGGGATACAGGGAGTATGCCAACTACTGGAACGGCAAATTACTATCACCATTCCACATACCCTGTACGGGCTTTCTCAAGTCTTGCGCAGGGAGTGACCCCTTTGTGGTCTGGTTGACCCACCTTTGCGGACGGCAGGAGAGGATATACCCCTTCCCAAATACCCTCGGTCTGTCTCTATATAATATCTTCAAACCAATTCAAGATATATTCCAAATTACAGGAAAAAAGTGTTTATCGAGCTGATGAAAAAATTCGAGGTTTAGTGTGTAGAAATTTTACAACTAAGAACATGAGGACTTATTACTCCTGTTATGCTGTATAGGTTCAAGAACAATTTTTATTTATTAACATAAAATATAGTATTAGGATATCATGGTAATGCATAAAAGGAGTGAATATGCGTTGGCTATAAGACATTATGTGCTGCTGGCAACAGACGGTTTTGTTGAACTTCCGCTTGAACCGGATGTCTGTACAGATACTCGCCGAAAAGTTTATGTTTTTGGTTTCGTTGGAGGGCTTTATAAAGTTGACAACAAGGTCATAAATCCGGTTCTTAATTGGCAAAACTCAGATAACTGGCCGGCTTTACAAGCGATGAAAGGTACTGCCACCATTCCGTCTCCATTAATTTGGGGCGAAGTGCAAGACCGAATCTATGTAACGTTAATTAATTTGGGTATGAATGAACGCCCTGACCTTTTGGATTTCCACACTGTTCATATGCATGGAGCCCACGTGGCTACCCAGTTGGATGGTTTCCCAGAGACTTCTTTTGGCGTTCCTATATGGAGTATGCTGCCTCCAGAACAGGTTCCGGATTATGCTCCGCCGGTAGCTACGTATTACTTTGAGCCGGATCATCCTGGAACCTATTTTTATCACTGCCATATTGAAGCTTCTGAACACGTTCAAATGGGTATGTATGGTGCCCTAATAATTTATCCGTCCGTAAAAAGTCTAAGGATGGCAGGCATTAGGCAAAACAGAAAAGGTGATTGGCTCCTCCATGGGGAAAGACAGCCTCAAATTCCAAGGAGTGCCACGAATCGGAACTTTGCTTACGATGACATTAATACGTATTTCGACAGCGAATGGGTAATGCTCTTGTCCGATATCGACGAGACATGGCATACTGCGGTCCTGACAAATGACCCGAATTTTAACGCCGTAAATTATAAACCAAACTTCTGGCTGGTTAACGGCCGTGCTTTCCCAGATACCTTATTACCGCATCCACTGACTGCACCACCAACAGCCAATCCTAATCTTACTCAAATAAATTATGAATCTTACGTTCACGTAAAAACAGGTGACAAATTTCTTCTTAGAATGATGAACCTGGGCTATCAGGTTGTTCCATGGCATATTCATGGTTGGCACTTCACAGTCGTTGGCAAGGATACTCACCCCAGTCCATTTCTGAAGATTGCCGCCTTGTTTGCAGAGGAGGATTGCGATAATATTCATGAATTGCATGGAATAAAGAATGAAAACTTTACTGTCGCTATCGGTTCCGGTGAATCTTATGACCTGCTTCTAGTTGCCGATGATAAGCGTCCTCAATACCAAAAATATATCATTAAAGGCCAGGACGGTTTTCCGTCTCTTTGCTCGCAAATGGTGGAACTGCAGAATTTTGCCATCACCCATCCGGAGCTTGTCGACCGCTCTCCGATCTTTGACATTCCTACGGAACCTGTCAATTGTCCAACACCTAATGTGGTCAATTATTTAAATATTTGTGCTGGAACACAAGGGGAGGACAATTTCTTTCCACAATTTTATCCTGCCCATAACCATGATGATTACAAGGTGACTAATGATGGTACCTATCCCGGTGGTCAACTAATCTTGATGCAAATAGACGCTCCTCCAATAGATAATAACGTCTATGAAGTCGACGACAATGATGATTAACCAACCAAGGGCCTGTTTTAAAAGTCATATTTTTGAAAATCAGCCCTTACTGAACATGTTAAAATAGCTATTAATTCTAACACCTCGCTCCACTTGCATAGTGGAACGAGGTGTTTTATGCCCACTTTAATCCACTAAAGCGACTTTTGAAACAGCTCCTTTTTAGGAGGCAAGCTGCTCTGTGGCAGCGTTTAAAGCACATTGTTTTTGAGAAGCATCAGCCTGAACCCATTCGTCATTATGAAGGACTTTTGTGGCAAAGTAAAGCTCTGCATTTCCTAAAGATATAGTCAATATAACCCCACCACGCTTTTATTATCTGTGCACTGTTTTTGCGTAGGGACTTATGGTAAAATTTATAAAAAGGTACTGTTAAATGAGGTGATTAATATAACCGAGTTGTTTGGTTGGGTCGGCTTCCTCCTTTTTGCCAGCACTCTAGTTCCCTACTTTGTTCGCCGTTTAAAACGATCAAGTTCTGTAGCAATATATTTTGCTCGTTATCACCATTCACTTGCCATAACCAGCTTAGTAGTCTTAACTACCCACGGGATACTCGCACTTATTGGGAGGGGCAGTTGGCATTGGGGCAAATTTTTGAGAATTGACATGCTGACTGGAGTAATAAGCTGGTTGGGATTGTTGGTTGTAGTAATACTGGCAACATTCGCGATTAGGCAGAAGCCGTTTTCCCGTTCTCACTGCTGGTTAGCTTTATTACTGGTTGTTGCGGTATTATTCCATATATCGTAAAAGCTATAGTATTTAAGATTTTAGGTATCCTTTCGTGCTCCATCTAAATCTCCAGACAGGTTGTTTCAATAACAAGCTCTCTGGCTGATGCTTGCGAGCTTGCTTTTTTCATACTGGTTTTATTAAACTTTAAGACCATGAACTACGATGGTGACGGTGATGATGCGAATGGGAGCAGGAATATGAGTAACTTCTTGAAATTATCGCGTCAATAATCTTTCCTAAAATACCGTGTGATTTGTCTCTTGTAGTAATCACTACCATGATGTCCATGAAGCGGCCCAAAGCTCGGTCCATGTGTCTGAGCACAGATGTTTATTACCCACCAATCCACACCAGCCCGCTCTGCAATTTCTTGGATTGTCATATTCTCAACTTTATACAGTTGTTCAAACTCGTCCACCCTGTTAGCAAGGGCATCTGTCATAGTTTCGAAAGTCTTCTGAGGTCTTGGTATATCATGGCCATAAAGTACATAGTATTGTTTGCCATCGTGTTGACCATGGTGTCGATGGCCTCTTTGCCGAAGTCCTTTTCACCGCCCCTGGCCAACGCATATGCCTCGTCTACAAACAAGATGCCTCCCAGCGCCTTTTTGATCTGCTCTCTTGTTTTCAGGGCGGTATGACCAATAAACTCACCCACCAGGTCGGCCCTTTCCACTTCAACAAGATGCCCTTTGGGCAACACGCCAATCTCTTTGAACAGCTTGCCCAGTATTCTGGCCACAGTGGTTTTGCCCGTGCCGGGGTTGCCCTTGAAAATCATATGCAGCGCAAGAGGCTCCGCAGCCAGCTTTTCTTTTTGTCTCCGCCTTTGGATCTCCACAAACGCATAAATTTCTTCTATTAACTTTTTCACTTCTTGCAGGCCAACCAGGTTATACAATTCCTGCATAACATCTCCGGTGTTTTGACGAAGGCATTGTTCATCCCCGGCATGAGCAGACTTGGCGGCAGTCTGCAGGGTCAGGACGTTCTTTTTCTTGTTCCGGCCGCCTTGCCCTCCGCCCCCTCCAAGTTCCCGGATGTCCCATTTTTTTATTACCTTCACCGTGCTTCAGCCACCTCTCGGGCTTTATCATTAACATTATACGCCCGAGCCGGACTATTACGACCAAAAAAGCAAGCCCCTCGGCAGAGGGGTCGTTGTGTTCAGTCCAGGTAAATTTTAATAAGCGCTCTTTGTTTCCGTAAAAGTTGTATTAACAGGTTTAAAGGGTTCAACCGTGGAGATGGCATGTTTATAAACCATTTTCTGCTTCCCGTCGCTTTCCAGGATTACTGTAAAGTTATCAAAGCCCCTTACCATGCCTTTTAGCTGAAAACCATTGACGAGGAAAATGGTAACGGGGATATTCTCCTTCCGGCACTGGTTTAAAAAAGCGTCTTGTAGATTAATTTGTGGTTTGGTCATAGGAGATCCCTCCGTTGGAAATTTTCTTTTAAGTTTCTATAAATCTTAAAATACTCCTTCAATATTACTGATAATTTCTTTTGCGGCCGTCTGCAATCCCTCTGCAGGATTTATCTCCAGCCACTTGATCCGTTCGTCACGCCGGAACCAGGTCAGTTGTCTTTTGGCGAAACGCCTGGTATTCCTCTTTAACAGTGCAACCGCCTCCGGTAAAGAAACTTCCCCTGTCAGATGGGCAATTATTTCCTTATAGCCCAATCCTTGCATTGAAGTAAGCCCGGGACTATATCCGGCGTTAAGAAGCCTTTGCACTTCACCCACCAGTCCCGCTTCAATCATTGCTTCCACTCTTTGCTCAATCCGCCGGTAGAGTTTCTCCCTGGCCATTGTTAAACCAATAAAAACCAAATTATATAATGGGTCGGCGCGTTTTTCCAGTTTACGGTAGCTGGAAAGCGGCTTCCCTGTGAGGTAATATACTTCTAGCGCACGAATTACCCGCCGCACATCCCTGGGGTGCAGTTTAACCGCCGATTGCCTGTCGACTTCAGCCAGCCGCTGGTGAAGCGACTCGAAACCATTGTCCCGGGCTTCATTTAACAGCTTCAGCCGCAACGATTCATCGCGGCACGCACCGGTAAAATCGTAGCGGTCAATGACTGATCTGATATATAGCCCGGTGCCGCCGGCCAGCACAGGTACTCCGCCCCTGGCCCGGATATCCGCGATTATCTCCCTGGCTTGCTTTTGGTAAACCGCCACGCTGTATTCTTCATCGGGATTTACTATATCAATCAGGTGGTGTGTTATACCGCGCATTGCCTCTCTCGTCGGTTTCGCGGTGCCGATATCCATCTGCCGGTAAACCAGCATGGAGTCCGCCGACACGACTTCACCGCCGATTGCTCCGGCCACATCTACCGCCATTTCGCTTTTCCCCGTCGCCGTCGGCCCGGCAATCACCAGCAGGGGCGGCAAATAATTCTTTTTCTCACACATATTATAGACCTTGACAGTTTATTACCCCGTATACTACTGGGGCATACCTCCCCCCGTGTATTTTTTCAAAGCCCAAGCGCCCGAATTCCGCGCTGTCCCGCCTTTCTTTGACCACCACCCGCTTGTTCGCTATTTTTACAGCGAGGTTGATTGTTTCCCGGCCAAGCGGTTCGGAATCAGCCAGGACGCGCAAGGCGTTTATAGCCGGCGACCGCCGCCCGGGCAGGCGGAACATGGGATCAAAATACACCACATCGAAACTGCCTGCCGGCAGCTTCCGCAGGTAATCACGGTGATCCGCCTGAACCACCTCCACTCTGCGCATGGCGGCGGCAGTGTCTCCATCAGCTTCCGGGTAAGAAGCAAGACCGGATTTCACCAGATACGCTATAACCGGCGAATTTTCCAATCCGACTACCCGGCCGTTGTTGCCGACAGCATAACTGGCTACAACGGCATCTGTCCCCAGACCCAGTGTACAATCCAAAACACTGTCGCCCGCGTCGATGGACATGGCGTCAATCATCTGGTCAGTTTTCCCATTTTTTAGTTCATTTATACGCAACCCGGCCAGACCCGGGTGGAAAAAAAATTCCCCCGCGCGGGACACAAATGATATTTTTTTGGATGCAACCACCAACATGCCCGCCACACCGAGGTCCTCCGACAGAGTCCCCAGAGACCGCTTGTTTCTTTCCACGTACCGCGCTGCCAATTCCCCGGCGATCTGTTTGGCGCCGTCCACCAAATCTGACGTCTGCTTATGCGATGTCGTGACAGCAAATCTAAGCGGTTTCATTACGCTACCTCTTGAAACGGGTTTCCAGATCACGGTTGGAAAGATGGATAATCGTGGGTCTGCCGTGCGGGCAAGTAAATGGATTCTCCGCCCGGGCCAACCTTTCCAGTAAAGCTTCCATAGCGCTAAACGGCATTTTTTCCCCGGCTTTTATCGCTCCCTTGCAAGCAATCGAGGAAGCAAGCCGTTTTAAAAATTCAGCTTGCTCCGGAACAAAACCTTTTTCCTTGAGGAAATCAACCATGTCCAGGAATAGCTCCTTCCCCCGGCCTGCCGGCAGGTAGGACGGCGCTCCCCTGAGCAAGAACGTTTTGCCGCCGAAATGTTCAATGACAAAGCCTGCTTCGCTAAACCGGGGCAGCAATTCAACGATAATCGAGGTTTCGCCGTATTCAAGCTCCAGCGTTTCCGGAACAAGAAGCAGCTGACTGGGATAATTGCCCTGACCGGCCAGGCATTCCTCGTAGAGAACCCTCTCGTGGGCGGCGTGCTGGTCAATGATATAAAGACCGTCTTCCCCCCCTGCTAGAATATACGTCGGGAGCAATTGGGCCAGCGGGTGAAGAATAGGAAATTTTTTTCGTTCCAGCGGCAAAACGGATTTTTCGAGCCGGTTGTTTACAACCTCGCTACCTTTTTTTGCAACTATTTCAAACGGCTCCGTTGGCTCCGGCCCGGCAACCGGCCGCTCACGTCTTGCCTCCGGCGGAAATATCGCCGGCACCTGCTCGAAAGCAGTTTTGACCGGCTCTTTGTAATGGTACGGATTAGTTCGTTCAGCAATTGCGGAAGGAATAACCGAGTCCCCGCGCAGCACGCTCCTCAGCGCTCCGGCAACCAGGGCGGCAACCCTCTTTTCCTCCAAGAGGCGCACTTCCGATTTTGCCGGGTGCACATTCACATCCAGCTGTTCCGGCGCCACAATTAAAGACAGGACAGCCACCGGCCTGCGTCCCGGGAACAGCAGGCCGCGGTAAGCGTTTTCAACCGCCGCGGCGACAGCCGGGCAGCGCACGTAACGGCCATTGATAATAACGGTCAGGTGACTGCGCGTGCTGCGGCTTAGTGATGGCTTCCCGGCATAACCGTCGATGCCCAGGTCCCCATCCGCCGCACTCACCGCAATCATTTCCTTGGCCTGCCCCGGACCGTAAACGGCTGTCACGGCGTCAATCAGCCTGCCGGTGCCGGGTGTATAAAAAACACGCCTGCCCTGGGTCAACAGTTCAAAACGGACACCAGGCCTGGCCAGGGCCATCTTAGATACCAACTCCCCGCACAACGCGCCTTCAGCGGCAGGGCTTTTCATCGCTTTGCGCCTGGCCGGCGTATTATAGAACAAGTCATTAACTTCAACAGTAGTGCCCGGCGCGCACCCGGCCGGACTCACAGCGGCAAGTGCCCCCCCCTGTAACTCAGCGCGCGTCCCCGCCACCGAGCCAGGCACGCGGGTGGTCATGGCCACTCTGGCGACCGCCGCAATACTGGGCAGCGCCTCCCCGCGGAAGCCGAGCGTGTTCACCCGGCGCAAATCAGCGGCGCTTCTAATCTTGCTGGTGGCATGGCGCAGGAAAGCCAGCCGGACATCTTCCCCGGACATCCCGCAACCGTTGTCTGAAACAGTGATCCGAGACAGGCCGCCTTCCGCAAGATCAACGGCGATCCTGGTAGCGCCCGCATCCAGGGCGTTTTCCACCAGTTCTTTCACTGCCGACACCGGCCGCTCAACCACTTCACCGGCAGCAATCTGGCCGGCTGTGAATTCATCCAGGATAACTATGCCCGCCAATACCGCACCCCGCCATTCTATCCCGGACATTATTTGCCCCGGGTAAAGTCTAGAACTTAGCAACACAGGCATTTTTATGTACCTGCTGTTCATTATAACACGCGCCGGCGCGATCCAAAAGAAAAACCCTGGAAGCGGTGATTTATTCTTTGAGTGAAGACAATCAAGAACAATGTATTTTTCTATATCATGCTTTCTTATTTTGGGAAGATTGACTGTTCGTAACGACGTTGATAGAAAATAGAAATAAGAAGTAAAAAATGCCAAACCGATCAGGGAAAGGTGCTGCCTGGATATTGTTAAGGCTCAACAATCGGCAATTATCCGGCTGTTGAGCCTCATTTTACAAGCAAAGCCTCTTAGCACTCTCTTATAAGGTAAGGTACAATATTTGCAACCAATCAAACTTAGCTACCTTCCGAACGCCACTCCTTGCCGTTAGCGGTATCGTAACCCAGGAAAAGATCGGCTGACTTATCTTGCAAATATACATACGAGTATGTCCTTGCCTTTTTTGCCTTTTCATATAAATCCGCGGCCTCTGTCCGGCAGGAGGCACAGGCGTCAATGGGAATTGACAGGCACAAGGCCTTTCCGCCGGTCTGCCCGTAGCCGTGGTTCGCTTTAGTTTCAATTGACAGATAGCCTGGGCAGTTGTCGCAAAGTCTGAGCTTCTCAAGCTGGTTTTCCTGAATGTTATCAGTATCGTAATATATCCTTTTCGTATGTTGAAAATAGTTGCCGGTCATATCGCTTTGACTGATCGATACCTGGTCACGCTTAGCCCACCGCTGCAATAGCTGGTCGACCATTCGGTGGACCTGTCCGGCTAAATCAGCGCTTTCCTTGAACTTCTGGTAGTCGGGCTCAAGCACTGCGGAGTAGTCAAGCCCCGCCAGCGCCAGAATGATCCCCATATTCACGTATGGCAATGCCGTTTCAATGGCATAGCCGCCTTCCAGCACGGCCAGGTCCGGCCGCAATTTCTCGGTCAGCCTGGCGTACCCCTGGGCGGTAAAGCGCATGCTGCCGAGCGGGTCGGTGAAATGATTGTCCTGGCCGGCCGAGTTCACGATGAAATCCGGCTTGAAGTCACTGAGAACCGGCAGGATCAGGTTGTCAACAATGTACAGCAGGCTCTCATCTGTCGCTCCGGGGGGCAGCGGAATATTGATGGTGCGGGCGTAAGCCCCGGGGCCGCCCAGTTCGTTGGTAAACCCCGTGCCCGGAAAGATGGTGCGTCCGTCCTGGTGAAAAGAGATAAACAGAACGTCCGGATCGTGCCAGAAGATGTCCTGGGTGCCGTCGCCATGGTGGACATCCGAATCAATAATGGCCACGCGCTTAATCCCCTTGCGCCGCCGCAGGTAATTCACCATGATCGCTTCGTTGTTGATGTTGCAAAAACCGCGGTTGCCGTGCACCACCCGCATGGAGTGATGGCCGGGGGGCCTGACCAGGGCAAAGCCGTTTTTGATCTGGCCGGAAACAATCTCGTCGGCCAATAAAATGGCCGCGCCGGCCGCGATCAGGTGCGCCTCGGTGACTTGGTCCTCCACGCGCGGCACGCAGAAATGCGTCATGGCAATATCATGGGTGGTTGCCAGGACGGGAGTATATTCCGATACCTGCGGGAGATCCATTATCCCTTCCTCAAAAATTTGGTCGCGGGTGTAAAGCAAACGCTCCTCCCTTTCCGGGTGGGTGGGAGAAATAGCCCAGTCAAAGGCCGGGAAAAAAATCAAACCGGTCGGTTTTTCACTGGCATTAGACATACTCATTTACCCCCCTTCTCAATCCGGCAGGTTATCCCCCTGGGAGTCTGGACAGTAAAATCATACAAGCGGCCGGAGGTATCCCAGCCCCTGATCATATTGAACACTTCCCGGTAAGTTACCTCGATCTCGTCCGGCGTTACCGCCAAGCCGTAATCGGCGGCTCTTTCGAGCAGCTTTTCCCTGGCCAGCGCCAGCGCTTTTTGCTCGTTGAATGACCGCTTGTCGATCTTACCCTGAAAACCTTCTTCCCGAATCTGGTAATATCCTTGCTCGGTGTCAGCCCGCAGACTCACCTGAAGGGTGGGCCTGGCCACCGCCGCCCCCACGGCGTTCGCAACCGGGGCGTATGGAGGGATGACCGGGTCGCATCCCAGTTTGGCGGCAATTTGGGGAATCAAGCCGTCCGCTCCGCCGCCCACGCCGGCGACAATGGAGGGACGCACCTTTCTTTTCTGCAGCAGTTCCCAAATACGGTAAGCAGGCTCCTGTTCCCATTCCAGGAACATTTTTTCCACCTCCGCCGTGATGCTGTCCGCAATCAAATCGATTACCCGCCCGGCTGTCTCGGCGGCGGACAAGCCGAGAGGCGCCCCAAGCTTCTCCATGGCTACCTCGGCCTTGGCCTCCTCACCCAGCGCGGTCAGGCCAAGCACTCTGAGCGCGTCGGTAGGCGTCGGCGCCGGCCCGCCCATGCAATAAGCCGGCCCAAGTCTTTCCGGGCGAAAAACAATTTCATCCCCCGCAAGCTCCAGCAGGCTGTCGCCGCCGACAGGCACCGATCTAACGGCCAGGGTATGCACCTGGGTCAGCTGTTCGTTAACCCGGGCGCCCTTTGCCGACAGCAGCGGCTGCCCGTTCAGAATCAAGGCGATATCCGTGGTGGTGCCGCCGATATCGACGACCACCTCAGTTTCGTCGGGGGGAGTCAGCGCCTGCACTCCCAGCGTGCTCGCCGCCGGACCCGAAAAGATGGTTTCCACCGGCTGTTCTACGGACTTATCCAGCGGCATCGTGCCGCCGTCCGCCTTCAAGATAAACACCTCGGCACTTATCTTTCTCTTCTCCAGCGCTTGGCGGACGGAGTTGACGAAATTACGGTACGGCTCCCTGGTGGCGCAGGTCAGGTAAGTTGTCGCCGCACGCCTGGGGAAGTTCAGCTGGGGACCGGCGCGGAATCCCAATTCCACCTGCCAATCCGGATATTTTTCTTGAATAATCGCCGCCACCTGCTTCTCGTGGGCACTGTTCCGGGGTGAAAATTTACCGGCCACCCCCACCTTTTTATAGCCCTCCGCAGCCAGTTCCGAGAGCGCCGCCACGATTTCCTTTTCGTCCAAAGGCACGATTTCCCGGCCGCGGTAATCAATCGCGCCGGTCAGGATGATTGTCTTCGTTTTGAAATCATAATACCGGTGACTCAGACCGGGTCCGGGGATTAATAAAAGGGCCACCTTATCGTACTTGCGCCCGGCGATGAGGTTGGTGATTACTGTCGTGCTGATGACGATCCTTTTCAGGTCCTTGTTGTCCACATCTTTCAGCACAATATCGAGCGCTTCCAGAACGGACTCAAGCAAATCCGCCCTGGTCGGTATTTTGGCAGTGGCGCGAACAGCTTCATGATCAAGGAGCACCGCGTCGGTATAAGTTCCGCCCACATCAACACCAACAAACATTGTTCTCCCCCCTGCAAGCTTTAGTCGTTACAGATAAACCATTCTCTCATTTAACTACTAATCCTGATTCCTGACTTCTTGCTCCTGATTCCTGATTCTGACTCCTGACTCCTTAAGCTCGTTCTGCAATTGGCAAAGCTTGTTAATGGCTTCAAGCGGCGTCATCCGCAGCACGTCCAGACGCCGCACTTCCTGCAAAACCGGATGTTCCTCCGGGGCAAGGCTCTCCGCGGGTTCCGCGGCGGCAGCCACCTGCCGGGCCGGTTCTTTTACCGATTCCAAACTTTCCAGTACTTCAGCCGAGCGGCGGATAATCTCACCGGGCAAACCGGCCAGCCTGGCCACGTGAATGCCGTAACTGCGGTCGGCTTTTCCCGGCACAACCTTGCGCAAAAAAACAATATCTTCCCCTCTCTCATCCACAGCCACGTTATAATTGACGATACCCGGCAAATTATCAAGATCGGTCAGCTCGTGGTAGTGCGTTGAAAACAAAGTTTTCGCACCCACCCGCCGGTGAATATATTCCACCAGCGCCCGGGCGATGCTGATGCCGTCGTAAGTGCTGGTGCCGCGCCCCACCTCATCCATGATGATCAGGCTTCTCTTTGTCGCGCCCGTCACAATGGCGCGGCACTCGTTCATCTCCACCATGAAAGTGCTCTGCCCGCCGGACAGGTCGTCCGCGGCCCCCACCCTGGTAAAGATCCGGTCCACCAGGCAAGTCCCGGCAAACGAAGCCGGAACGAAACTGCCAATCTGGGCCATTAAGACGATCAGGGCCACCTGACGCATGTAAGTGCTTTTTCCGGCCATGTTCGGGCCGGTGATGAGAAACAGGCGGCTGTCAAGGTCGTCCATGACAGTATCGTTGGGAACAAACTGACCGGGTCCGAGCACGTTCTCCAGTACAGGATGACGTCCGTCCCTGATCGTAATTTTGCCCTCATTGTTGATCACCGGCCGGGTATAATTATCCATGACAGCGGTCTCACCCAGCGACAGCAAGACGTCGGTCCCGGCGACCGCCCCGGCGGTAGTCTGGATGCGGCTGCTCATGGCGGATATCTTTTCCCTTATCTCGTTAAAGAGATGGTATTCCAACTGCACCAGCCGTTCCTCAGCGCCCAGGATCATATCCTCATATTCCTTCAGTTCCGGGGTGATGAACCGCTCGGCGTTGGCCAGCGTCTGTCTGCGCTGATAATCCTCCGGAACCAGCGGCAGGTGGGATTTGGTGACCTCGATGTAGTAGCCGAACACCCTGTTGTAGCCGACTTTTAGCGATTTAATGCCGGAACGCGCCCGCTCCCGCTCTTCCAAACCGGCCAGCAGCGATTTCCCGTCCCGGCCGGCAAAACGCAGCCGGTCCACCTCCGGGTCAAACCCGGTTTTAATAATCCCGCCGTCCCGCAGCGACAAAGGAGGGTCATCTTCTATAGCCGACTCCAGAAGCGTCCTGGCGTCGTCCAGCAAGTCCACGGCGTTGCCGGTTGCCCGCAGCAGGGAAGCATCTGCCTGCTCCAACAAGGACTTTATCTGCGGCAGCTGCGCCAGGGATTTTTTCAAGGCCACCAGATCCCTGGCATTTGCCGTGCCGAAAGATATCCGGCCGGACAGCCTTTCCAGGTCGTAAATATTTTTTAGCCCTTCCCGCAAGTCATGGCGCAAAAAAACTTCTTCAGCCAGTTCCGCGACAGCCTCCAGCCGCGCCTCTATTTCATCGCTGTCCAGGAGGGGCCGCTCGATCCAGTTTTTCATCAACCGGCCGCCCATGGCGGTGACAGTGTGATCCAGCACATGAAGCAAGGTGTTTCGCCGGGAGCCGTCCGCGATGGACCTGGTCAGCTCCAAATTGCGCCTGGTGGCCGCGTCCAGCACCATGAACCGGCCCGGCTGGTAAAATTGAAATCTATTCAGGTGAGATAGTTCCCTTTTTTGCGTTTCTTTCAGGTAAATAAGCAGGGCGCCGGCCGCCGGCGTCAGGTAATCCAAGTCGGATATCCCGCACTGATCGCGAAAAGACGGGCCAAATTGCGCTTCCAGTGCCTGTCCGGCCAGCGCCGGGGAAAAAGCGTCTTCCCGGAAGCCGCTAACAACAGGCATGCCGATCAATCGCATGTCTTCCGCAAGAACCTCTCTCTGGGACCGGGGAACAATCACTTCCGCCGGCCTGAGCCGGGCGAGTTCCTCGGTTAACGCCAGCCGGGCCTTTACACCGGAAAATGAAGCAATCATAAAGGTGCCCGTGCTGATGTCCGCAACAGCGAGGCCGAATCCTTCCAGCACCGGGGCCACGCATACCAGGTAGTTATTATTTTTATCCTCAAGAAGCTGGCTCTCCATGACCGTGCCGGGCGTAATCACCCGGGTGACTTCCCGCCGCACGATACCTTTGGCGGCAGACGGGTCTTCGACCTGCTCGCAGATGGCTACCCGGTGCCCTTTATCGATCAGCTTGGCAATATAACCTTCAGCGGCATGATACGGGACACCGCACATGGGAACACGCTCGCCGGCACCCCCGTCCCGGCCGGTCAGGGTTATCTCCAACTCGCGTGAAGCAAGGTGCGCGTCCTCAAAAAACATTTCATAGAAATCGCCCAGGCGGAAAAAAAGAACGGCATCGGGGTATTGTTTCTTGATCTCAAGGTATTGCCTGATCATCGGCGTATAACTCACCGGAATCCCTCCTGCCGTTAATTATAACACATACCTGCGCAGAACAAAGTTAGATCACCCGGACGTTCCTATTGAGCATTCGATACACCGCCAAATTTGTTCATCCACACCGTTAATTATAGCATTAATATCATTAAATTCCACGCCTATCCATATGACTTGACGTCAACGGTATTATGCCAACCAGAGAATAAGCAACTCATAATTTAGCGTAATCCCCGTATAACGAAGTATTGGACTTCTTGTTTAAGGGAAAAATGATTAAAATGCCTTGTCAATAGGAAACCGACAAGAGCATCACCGAAATATTTATCGAAGGGTGAGGAAATTCTGGAAACCATCTTTACAAACCCCGTTTACGGCTATTTTTTAATTTTCGCCGCCAGAGTAGTGGATGTCTCACTTGATGTCTTTCGGCTTTTGATGCTGACAAGAGGTTATTATTTAACAGCGGCAGTCATTGGATTTTTCGAGGTGGCCGTTTTTGTGCTGGTTTTAGGTACGGTTATATCCGGCGGCATAAGTGATCCCCTGAAAATAATCGCTTACTCGGGAGGGTTTGCCACCGGGAACATCGTGGGGGCTTTTATTGAGGAAAAAATGGCCTTTGGCTACGTGATCATTCATGTGTTTCCGACAATGTCATCCAGCGGCGAAATGATTGCCCGGCTGAGGAAGGAAAACTACGGTGTCACCAAAATTGCCGGAGAAGGCAGGTCAGGTATGCGGAGAGTGCTGATCGTCACCGCAAAAAGGAAAAACCTTGCCAATATCCTAAAAACTATAGATGAGGTTGAGCCGGATACCTTCTTTAATATATCCGATATCCGCTCCATCCACGGAGGAGTCTTCCCCCGGCGCAGGCCTTAAAACACCCAGGTAAGTCGCCGTAAGTCGCCCTGTCGGATTCGCCTCTAATGCGGCTTATTTATTGAGGAATAACATGAAGATATTCCGGGTCAACCGATAGTCTTACCCGTTCGCCCCTGCTCAAATCAAGTCCCTGCCACTCGGCCAGGGACAAGCTGGATTGCCAACTGCTGCCATTTCCGTGACAGTAAACATCGACATGTGTTGAATTGATAATCACATCACTGATTAACGCTGACCAACTGTTTGCGGCAGGCGCCTCGCCGGCCCGGCTCAGGCGGATACTGCCGGCCCTGATGAACATAGTTAAAGAATTGCCTGCGGGGCTTAAACCTTTCGGCAGGCAGCATTCCGGCAGCGGCCCCAGGAGAATATCCCCGCCATGCTCAAACCACAGCTTACCCTCCCGCCCGACGACTTTACCCGGAATCAGGTTCTCGCCATGCAAAAATTTCGCCGCAAACTCGGTAGCCGGGTGAAAAAAGATATCCCGCGGCTTGCCGGCCTGCTCGACCTGGCCATTATGCAGCATGAGCATATGGCTGCCCAACTGCAGCGCCTCAGAAAAATCATGAGTCACGTGAATGATTCCAATACCTTCCGCAAGATGAATCTCCCTCAGCAGTTCCTGCGTGGCATGGCGGGTCTGCCGGTCAAGTGAAGAAAGCGGCTCATCCAGCAGCAGCAAAGGAGGCTTGGTCAAAATTGCCCTGGCCAGCGAAACACGTTGTCTTTCTCCCCCGCTCAAAAATCGCGGGTAACGGCCGAGAAGATGCGTGATATTCATTGTCTCAGCCAGGTATGCCATCCGCCGCCTCATTTCAGGAGCTTCTTTCAGCCCCCTGGCCCTCGCGCCGAATAAAATGTTTTCTTGGACAGTCAGGAACGGATACAACAGGCTGTCCTGGTAGGCAAACCCGAGACGTCTGCGCTCCGGCGGCAAATGAGTGATTTCTTTGCCGCTTAAGAACAAAGCTCCGCCGTTCAGCAGCCGGAGCCCGGCAATCGACTCAAGAAGAACCGTTTTGCCGCAGCCGGTCGGCCCTAAAATAACGACATAATCATCCGGCCCCATTGAAAACCCGATATTTTTGAGGGAAAATTTGCCGACATTGACGGTCAGGGCACATGCCTCAAGCAGGTCCTGGTTCATTTATAAACGCACCCCCGTTCCGGCAAAAACTTTGAAAGCAATCATCAGGAGCAGCGCCACCAGCAGCATTATGACTGCGGTCGCCATGGCAAACTGGATATCGCCGATGGACATATTTAAAAAAATTGCCACCGATAGAGTTTCCGTCTTCAGCCGGGTTATGCCGGCCAGCATGGCGGTCGCCCCGAATTCACCCAGCGCCCTGGCCCATGCCATCGTCAGCCCGCCCAGGATGCCCCCCTTTGCCAGCGGCACGGTCACCCGCACGAACACACCCGCGGGGGAGTAGCCAAGCGTGCGCGCCACATTCTCCATTCTGGGATCAATTGAGTCAAAAGCTTGTTTAAATGTTCTGATGGCAAAAGGAGTGGCGATAAACCACTGAGCAACCACAACTCCACGGGTGGAAAACACAATGTCCATGCCGAGGCGGGCAAGCGCATCCCCCAAAACAGGGCCGAACAGAATCAATAAGGCGATTCCGCTGACCAGGGGCGGCAATACGATTGGTATGTCCATCAATGTGTCGATTAAAACTTTCCCCGGAAAACTATAGCGGGATAGAATAAAACCGCATGGAACGGCGACGACGGCTGCCAAAGCAGTGGCGAGAAGTGACGTCCACAGAGTAAATACGACCGCGAAATGAAATTCCGGGTGATGAATTACGGAAACAAAAGCGGCCCATTTCCCGTAAAACAACAGGCCGCCGACCAGCACCACCAAAAATATTGTAATCAGGATAAAAATCAGCCAGAAAACTCCCTGAAAAATATTTATACGAGTAGTTAACATATAAAATTACCTGACTTTTGCCCTATTAAGCTTCCGTTTTAAAACCGTATTTTTTGAAAACCGCCGGACCTTCCTCTTTCATAAATTCAAGAAAATTTTTTGCCTGCTCTTGCTGATCACTATAACTAAGCATGGTGCAGGGAATTTGATCAACAATATTTACCGAAGGATCGATTTCCACCACATCCAGCTTATCCAGGTTTTGGTATGTGTTGCTGTATTCCACAATACCCGCGTCTCCCTGGCCCATCCCCAGCGTGGCGATAACCTTTGCGGGCGTCTCTACATAAGTCAGTGCGTTTTTCTCGATCTCCCCGGTAATGCCCAGCTTGTCAAATGTTTTAAAAACAGTTTTACCAATGGCGGTAGCCTCTTTATCAGGAATAACCAACTTCAAGCCGGGCCGGGCCAGATCCTGCACTTTGCTGATTTTAGCCGGATTGCCTTTCGGCGTAATGATTACCGGAGTGTGGTAGGCAATCGGCCCAACCATCTCGGCTATGCAGCCTTTTTGTTTCGCCGTCTCCACAAAAGGCATGCCTCCCGGCATGTAGATATCACCCTTTTTCGTCGTTTCCAGTTGGTTCAGCAATGACCCCGCGTTATTAAAAGTCAGCTCGACCTTGACTCCAGTTCTTTGCTCATAAACTTGCGCCAACTCACTGACCGGATCTTTCAGGTTGGCGCCGACATAGGCGAATAACGGCGCTTTCCCCTGCGCCGGCGGAGTATTTGACTCTCCCGCCGGCTGGCTGGAAGATTTGCCGCA
This sequence comes from Pelotomaculum sp. PtaB.Bin117, assembly GCF_002067195.1. NCBI lineage: Bacteria > Bacillati > Bacillota > Clostridia > Eubacteriales > Desulfotomaculaceae > Pelotomaculum > Pelotomaculum sp. PtaB.Bin117. The sequence continues at coordinate 19,383 of NZ_MVQM01000070.1, forward strand.
CCCGGCAATCAAGAGCAACACCAACAGCGTCAAAAACCCGATCTTTAAAATTTGCCTGTGCTTTTTCTTCAAAACCAGTCATCTCCTCATAACAACGCCCCTTGTTTAATGGGGCTATTGCACTGAAACTGCCTGCAGGGAATCGCCCCTAAACCGCCCGTTTTCCAGCGAAACGATTAAATCACCAAGAAATTGGGCGTCCTCCTCGTCATGGGAGACCAAAACAAAGGGTATCTTCCACTGCCGGTGCAGCTTTTTCACTTCTTGCCTTAAGCTCTCCCTAGTGCTTTTATCAAGAGCGCTGAACGGCTCATCCAGCAAGAGCAGCTGCGGCTGGACAACCAGCGCCCTGGCCAGGGCCACCCGCTGCCTCTCCCCGCCGGAAAGCTGGCCGGGATATCGCTCAATGAGATGCCCCACGCCAAAGGAATTCAGCAGTTCAACAGCATCCACACCACTGGTGCCCGCCCGCCTTTTCCCCCGCAGTCCGTATAAAACATTTTGCCGCACAGTCATGTGGGGGAAAAGTGCGTAATTCTGAAAAAGATAGCCGACATTTCTCAGACGGGTGGGAACATCGATCTTTTCGTCAGAAGAAAAAAGAACCTGAGCGTTGAGCTTGATAAATCCGTCGCTTGGTTTCAGCAAGCCGGCCAGACAATGTAAAGTTGTAGTCTTGCCGGCGCCGGAGGGACCCCACAGCACCAGGATTTGATTATCAATTTTTACTTCCAATTCCAGGTTAAAGTGCCACAGTTTTTTAGAAATCCTGACTTCCAGCATTATTTTTATCACCAAATATTAATTTTGATGCTTTTTTGCCCAACGATTTACCCAATAGATAACTATAAAGCTAAACACTGTAATAACGGCGACCAGCGTTCTGGCCATTTCATTTTTCCCCGCTCCCACGGCAAAATAAATAGCCAGTGGAATAGTCTGAGTCTGTCCGGGAATATTGCCCGCCACCATCAAAGTGGCGCCAAATTCACCCAGCGCGCGGGCGAAGGTCAGCACCAGACCCGCGAGAATGCCCGGCCAGGCCAGGGGCAGCGTAATCGTAAAAAAAATCCTCAGTTCACTGGCCCCCAGAGTCCTGGCCGCTTTTTCAAAGTTGATATCCACGCTCTTAAAAGCTGCCTTGGCGCTCTGGTACATCAGCGGGAAAGCCACCACGGTGGAAGCAATGACGGCCGCCCACCAGGTGAATATCAAGGTAACACCCAGTTCAGCCAGCATTTTGCCCAGCAAGCCGTTTTTACCAATCAAAATGAGCAGTCCATAGCCTACGACAGAAGGCGGCAGCACGAGCGGCAAGGTAATCACCGCTTCCAGCACGTCTTTGCCGAAAAACTCTCCCCGCGCCAGCAACCGGGACACAGGCAAGCCGAGACAGGTAACAACCACTGTTGCGATGACTGCCACCCGGACAGAAAGGAGCACCGGGTACCAGTCAGTTAATTGTGCGAACATCTCAACTCCATAGCACTACTTGAGTACTTTAAAGCCATATTTTTCGAACACCTTTACTGCGTCGTCACTCTGCAGGAAAGCGGCAAACGCCTCTGCTTCCTTCTGGTTCTTGGTGCTCTTGATCACGGCCATGGGGTAAACAATGGGCTTGTTGGAGCCGGCCGGGGCAGCCGCCACGATTTTAACGTCCTTGCTAATGGCAGCATCGGTGCGGTAAACGAGGCCCGCCTCCACATCGCCGGTTTCCACATAGGTAAGCACCTGGCGTACATCTTTGGCCGGAACCATCTTGGGCTGAAGCTGGTCCCAGAGCTTGAGGCTGGTCAATGTTTCTTTGGCATATTGGCCGGCGGGCACAGTATCAGGATCACCAGTACTTATCCTTTTAACGCTGGCGTCGGTCAAGCCCTCGAATCCCGTGAGCGCGCTGTCTTTCCCGGCCACCAGCACCAGTTCGTTGCCCAGCAGGTCTTTGCGGGAAGAGTCCACTATCAGACCTTTTCCAGCCAGGGCGTCCATTTGGGACTTGCCGGCGGATATAAACAAGTCGGCCGGGGCGCCTTGTTCAATTTGCTGCTGCAGGGCCCCGGAAGAGGCTAGATTATAGGTAATTGTCACGCCGGAATGTTGCTTTTCATAAATTTCCTTTAATTCTCCCGTGACGTCCTGCAGGCTGGCCGCTGCCGAAACAGTTAATTCTACCTTCTCCTTGGCGCCTCCGCAGCCCGCAACGGCCCCCACGACAAACAGCATTAGTGTCAAAAAAACAAATATTTTTTTCATTACTTCCTTCTCTCCCCAATTGATACATTTTTCAGGCTACATAGTAAAAGCTATCATCCTCCTTATCGCATCCCTGTAGGACATCCCCTCTCTTTGCAATAATTGCAATACTGTCAATAATCGCAGCACTTGACATAACTATATATAATTGTACTAAAAATAATAAAACAACTTGCTATAGTTGTCAATATATATATAGTTGAATTACGTATTATTGTTTTTTGTTCTCTACTAAAGAGCCTTCATGAAAACCTACATAATATATAATATCATCGTCGGCCGGCCCTAATGCTATTGTAAGCAAAGTTAAACATGATACCACTGACTTCGTCCACGGATAATCTTCCTTTCACCGATAACCAGATGCTGCTCTTAATTGAAGTCTGCATTTCTTTGCGCTGTCTTGCTTCTACCAATTCTCTGTCCGGCTCCATTCAATATTACTCTTAGTTCGGGCCCCATTTCAGGTCCCAGGCTTAAAACAGCAGCCTGTTTCAATTTCTCATAAAACACAAAACAAAATCAAATATCATAAAAATAAACTATAAAACCCATGAACAACATGATAAACGAACATTAATTAATTCAAGATGACATGCCTTTATAATAAGCACACACCCGGTGTAATGTCAATACAAGAAGAAGAAAAAACAGATGGGCTCCTTTAAGAAATCCTTGACAATACCCGTCCAGAGTCCCATGACCAATCAGACTGCTCAATTTATCCTGCCAACTTAATCAGATACCACAAAGATACCCAAAGATGATTACCAAAAACAAAAAAATGGGATATAATAATATTCATAATTGGTGAAGGGAGGAACATGTGTGAGAGAAGAATCTTCTTTAACTCCCGAAGAAGTCGCAAGCATACTGAAGATTGCCAAGAATACGGTTTACGAATTAATCAAGCGGGGAGATCTCGCGGCCTACCGGATAGGCCGCAAATACCGGGTTGACATACGTGACGTTGAGACCTACAAAAATCAGGGCAAGAAAATGGAACGGCCGTACTCAAACACCCTGCAGTTAAACGAGTCTCATCCTTTGCAGATGAAAGCGCAGATAACTCCATGTTCCCAAGGGGTGGTGATCTGCGGTCAGGATATTCTATTGGATATACTGGCCCTCCATATTGAGCAGCACCCGCACGGAACCCGCACCTTCCGGTCATACATCGGCAGTTTTGACGGCCTATCAGCCGTTTACCAGGGGAAAGCTCATATGACCGCGATTCATCTTTGGGACGAAGACACCGGGACATATAACATTCCGTATGTGCGCCGCCTGCTCCCCGGCATCCCGATGATAATCATTCATTTGGCCTGCCGGATGCAGGGATTCTACGTGGCCAAGGAAAACCCTAAAAAAATAATGGACTGGAACGACTTGACCCAACCCGGCCTCCGTTTTATAAACCGGGAAAAAGGGAGCGGCACGCGAGTCCTGCTGGATGAACGGCTGCACAAATTGGGTGTGGACAGGCGATTGATTTCCGGTTATGAAAGAGAAGAGTTTTCCCACCTCGCCGTGGCCAGCACCGTCGGCCGGGGAGAGGCCGATGTGGCTTTAGGAAACCAAAAGGCGTCCTTTCAGGTTCGTAATATTGATTTTGTCCCACTGCAAAAAGAGCGTTACGAATTGGCTATAAAAAAAGAATACTTGGAAAAACCCCTGTTTCAGGCGGTGCTTGAAATACTCCAATCCAGTGAATTTAAAACGGAGATTGGGGGACTGGGTGATTATGATTTGACTGAAACAGGGAGAATAATCGCTGAGACATAACCAGCCACCCTTTTACATAATCACTTTCTCGGGGTGGCTGTATACACTCATTGCGTCGCCGCGCGCAAATCCTACCAAAGCGATGCCGAACTGATCGGCCAAATCCACTGCCAGGCAGGTGGGGGCGGAGCGTGACAACACAAGGGGTATATGGCTGTGGCCGGCTTTAATTAAAATCTCCGAGGACACACGCCCGCTCAGCAGCAAAAACTTGTCGTCCGGCGCTAAACGGTTCAGAACGGCATAGCCTAAAACCTTGTCCACGGCGTTATGGCGGCCGATATCCTCGTACATGGCCAGCAACCCTGTATTATCGGCCAAAGCCGCGCTATGCACGCCGCCGGTTTTGCGGAAAGTAGCGGAGCCCTCCTCCAGCGCGCCGATCATTTTCAACAGGTGGGAGGCGGCGAACTGTTTTGATGACTGCACCGGCTGCAAGTTACAAACATCATTGACGAAGTAGAGGGACGCCCGTCCCTTGCCACAGCAGCTGGTAATTTGCCGCTTCAAAAAACTGTCGACCTGCTTCACTGGGGAAGCGGTTTCTATCCACAGCAGCCCGTCACTTTCATTAAGGGTAATATCCTTTATCTCCTCATGATTTTGAATCATTCCTTCACTAAGCATGAAACCTACCGCCAGTTCCTTGTGCCCACCCGACGAACAGACTAAAGTAGCCAGCTCAACATCGTTTACATATATTGTAAGCGGTATCTCCTCAACAATTGAGGCGCTGCCTGGTTTTACTTCACCATGCTTATAAGCGATTATCTCACGATCTTGATAAAGCTGCTTTTGAGTCACTTCGCGCTCAGCTCCTTTCATCATTTCGATCAGCTTATCTCATTTTATTTCCCGATTAGGGCAGGTTTAAGAAGGATAATGGATACCTTCGCGCCTCTTTCAACAGGCGGGTGCCCCGCCGGAAGATCAATCAACGCGTTGCAATCCCTGGTTAAAGCCCGCATCATGCTGGATTTTTGGCCGGGCAATATGGTCGCTTCCCATCCCGCTTGACCGCAGAACGCGACTGCCTGCAGAAAACGGCGGGGG
>NZ_MVQM01000071.1:0-7491 GCF_002067195.1 Pelotomaculum sp. PtaB.Bin117
GGAGACCTTGACCAGATCAAGATAGAGGTTACTGTCGCGGCAATAGAACTAAATAACTGGCAGGCGGGCGACCCGGTTGACGTTACCAGTCCTGATCAGCCGGGACGGAACTGGCCGGGTGAGGTCGCTCTCGTTCACCCCGCGGTAGACAGTGAGACAGGTACTTTTTTAATAGAAGTGCAGGCGGATAACCCCGGCCATATCCTCAAGCCGGGTATGGTAGCCCGTGTGGCGAGCCGGCGTCAGACCCCCGCCGCGGTTTGGGTGCCGGTGGGGGCGCTGGTCAAGCGAGGCGCGGAAGTTACCGTTTTTGTAGTCCGTGATGAGCAAAGTTTTGCCAAAACTATTGTAACCGGCGAAACAATCGGCAACCAGATTGAGGTGATTACCGGGCTTGACCCCGGAGAGGAGCTCGTCGTCCGGGGAGGGCTGTATTTGCATGACGGCGACCCCGTGTTAAGGCAAAAATCCTGAAGGAACCTCCACGGCGATTAATAATTCACCAATATGAGGTGGTAGACTGGTGCTGCGCAAAATACTTGAATACAAAAAAATTACCATGGTATTCTTCGTCGCGGCAGCGCTGTGGGGAATGATGAACTTCTTCACCATACCCCGGCAGGAAGACCCGGATATTACCCTGCTTGTCGCCAGGGTAGTGACCACCTACCCCGGAGCAAATCCGGAAAAAGTGGAAAAGCTGGTTACCAAACCCCTGGAAGAAGGCTTTGAAGCGATTAAAGGAGTAAAAAAAATCGAGTCGACCTCTTCTGAAAGCCTCTCTGTGATCATGATTGAGGTTTATCCCGGCACGGACACCAAAAAAGCCTGGGACGACGTACGCTATAAGATTGACGAGGTGCGCCAAAGCCTGCCTGATGAAACCTCAGAACCCCAGCTTAATACAGAGTTGATCCGCACCTGCATGATGGTCCTGCACCTGGAGGCCCCTAATATGGACTACCTCGAGTTGGAAGCCGTCAGCCGCACAGTCAAGGACGAGCTGAAGGGGCTGCCGGGCGTGGCGGAAATCCAGCGGGAAGGGCTGCCCGACAGGGAGATCCAGGTGGTCCTCGACATGGAGCGTATGGCCCGTTTTAACCTGACCTGGAGCCAGGTGGCCGACGCTATCAAAGCCCGCAACATCACGATACCGGGCGGCAAACTAAAGGAGCAGCCCTACGGCCTGGCTATCCAGACCACCGGCGAATATCTCGACCCGCAGGTTATTGCCGGGACAATTTTAAAGGTTACTCCGGAAGGAAACTCGGTTTACCTCCGCGATATAGCGGCAGTTAGTCTCTGTACCGCCGACCCCGCCGTGCTGGTTCGCTCTAATGGAACACCCGGCGTTTCCCTGGTGCTCTTTCCTAAAGAAAATATAGACCGGGTCAAGACAGCCGCCAACATCCGGGCATATATCAAGCATAATATAGGCCCCGCTCTTCCTGCCGGGGTTACTCCGCACATTATCTTTGACCAGGCCGTCAATACCCGTGCTCAGTTTAACCATCTTTACCAGGAGCTTTTCATCGGTATGGGCATTGTTTTTTTGGTGTGTCTGCTCGCTTTGCCGCCCTTTGGCGCCCTGCTGGTGGCCGTGGCGATACCGCTCTCGGTTTTGCTCGGCATGGGCCCGCTTGGGATGATGGACCTTAAGCTGCACCAGATTTCCGTGGCCGCGCTGGTTATCGTACTGGGAATCCTGGTGGATGACTCCATCGTCACCAACGACAACATTCAGCGCCACCTGGAACTGGGCGATACGCCGATGCAGGCCGCCACCCTGGGCATTCGCGAGGTGGCCTACTCCATCACCAACGCCACCGTCGCCACTATAGCCGCCTTCGCCCCACTTTTTCTGCTTGAGGGAAACATTGGTGAATTCATTTTTGCCATTCCCCAGGTTGTCACGGTTACCCTGCTGGCCTCCCTGGTGGTATCCCTGTTTCTGACACCTATTGTCAGGCTCTACCTCGCTTCCCGCCCAACCAGGCCGGCGCGGGGCATTGTAAGCGTTTTTTTCCAAAGGAAGGGCGGACTGGCGGAAGGAACTTACCTGCGCCTGCTGGCTTTTTACCGTAGATCCATTGACCTGGCTTTAAGCAGGCCCTGGCGAACCGTGGCCATGGCTGTGCTCTTCATGGGAGTCAGCCTCTCCCTTTTCCCCTTTACCGGCAAAACCTTATTCCCTTCCGCTGAACGCAATGAGTTTCTAATTGACATTACAACTCCCACCACCGCCACCCTGGAAGAAACCTTAAACAAGGTCATGGAGGTAGAGGCGGTCCTGGCGGAACAGCCGGAAATAAAGGTAATCGCCAGCTATACGGGAAAATCCTTTCCACAGTTCTATTACAATGAAACCAAGTATGTCAGCGGGTCCAACAAGGCCGGCATTTACGTGAGCACGCGCACCGACAGGGGTATGAGGAAACCTGCCCAACTGGTTGAATTACTGCGCAGCCGGCTCAGAGAGGAGATTCCCGGCGCTAACATCCTGGTCCGCAACCTGGAGCAAGGAATTCCCGTAGGCGCGCCGGTGGCAGTCCGCATCAAGGGGGAGGACCTCGAAACCCTGCGCGCCCTGGCCGGCGATATCAGCGCCAGGCTGCGGGATATACCCGGCGCAATCAACGTGGATGATACCATGGGTCCGGATATCTTTCAATACAAAGTTCAAGTTGACGAGGAACGGGCCAACCGTCTCGGGGTGACCAACCTGGCCGTTGCCTCCACAGTACTGCTAATGACTGACGGCATGGCGGTCTCCACCTACCAGCTCCCGGACGAGCAGATCAATGTAGTACTAAAAGCCGCTAAAAACCAGCCAATACCGCTTGAGCAGCTAAAAAGCCTTCCTGTGCCTTCCAGTGTCAACGGGGCGGGCATTCCGCTCAACCAGTTGGCTGAAATCACCCCAACCTGGGCCGTGAGCCAAATCAACCGCAACCAGTTGGTAAGAACCGTCACAGTAAGCAGCTACACTCAAGGCCGCCTCCCCTCGGAGGTAGTCAAGGAGCTGCAGAACAGCCTGCGCTCCTACCCGCTGCCGCAGGGGTATGAAATTGAATACGGCGGCGAGCAAGAGGAGAGCAATAAGTCTTTTACGGACTTGGCCCACCTGTCCCTGATGGTAATGGTCATCATTTACTTGCTGCTGGCAGTGCAGTTCAATTCCCTGCTTAAGCCGCTGATCATCATGGTAACGGTTTTCTTGGGAGTTTGCGGGGCGCTGGCAGGTATTTTCCTGACCGGAAACCCCATCGGCTTTATGGCCGCGCTGGGCGTCTTCAGCCTGGCAGGTGTTGTGGTGCGAAACGGCATAGTCCTAATCGAGTTCGTGGAATTGGCCGTAAAGGAAGGCAAGCCGCTGCGGGAAGCCCTGGCACAGGCCGGGCAGGCCCGCCTGCGCCCGATCCTCCTGACCATGCTTTCCGCCGTCGGCGGGCTGGCCCCCATGGCTATAGCGGGCAGTTCGTTGTGGCAGCCGATGGCCATCGCGATTAGCTCAGGTCTGATTATCTCGACAGCCCTCACCCTCTACGTCATTCCAACCCTTTACCTGCTGCTGGAGAACTGGAAGCATTAATGATGAAACAGCCGCAGCCCCGTTATTGCCATCAGCATACCGTATTCATCGCACGCGCGGATTACAATATCATCCCTGATCGAGCCGCCCGGCTGCACTATATATTTGACCCCGCTTCGATAAGCCCGGTCAATATTGTCTCTGAAGGGGAAGAATGCGTCAGAGCCCAGTGTTACATTACCTAACCCTTTCAGCCAGGCTTCCTTCTCACTTGGGGAAAGCCGGTCAGGAACCACTTCAAACAGATCATTCAACATATCAAGCTCATGTTCCGTGGTATCGTACCTGACCAGCAAATCGATGGCATTGTCACGCTCCGGCCTTCCCACGCCTTGTTTAAATTTTAAACTCAATACCTTGGGATGCTTTTTGAGATGCCAGATGTCCGCCTTATCTCCCGCAAGCCGTGTGCAGTGAATCCGCGACTGTTGCCCCGCGCCATTGCCAATAACTTGGCCGTCGGAAACAAAGCAGACTGAATTGGACTGGGTGTACTTCAGGGTGAGCATCGCAATGATCATATCCCTCTTCGCTTCATCAGGCAAATCTTTATTTTCCGTCACGATATTTTTCAAGTCATCAAAACCGGGAATGATATTGTTTCGCTTCTGCGCAAACTCAATGCCGTATACGCACTTTACATCCATTTCGCCCGGCTCGTAATCACGCTCAATTTCAATGATATTGTATTTCCCGCCTTTTTTCTGCTTCAATATCTCAAGAGCTTCTGCGGTATACCCGGGAGCGATAATGCCGTCGGAAACTTCTTTCTTTAAAATCATCGCCGTGGCTTTATCCACCGTGTCGCTTAAAGCAGCCCAATCCCCAAAGGAAGACATCCTGTCAGCCCCCCTGGCGCGGGCGTAGGCTGACGCGATTGGCGACAGTTCCAGGCCGATGTCGTCGACAAAATATGATTTTTTCAGTTCGTCCGACAGCGGCAGCCCGATAGCCGCTCCGGCGGGACTGATATGTTTGAAGGAAGTCGCCGCCGGAACATTTAAAGCGGCCTTCAGATCCTTCACCAACTGCCATGAATTTAACGCATCCAGGAAGTTGATATAACCCGGATTTCCATTCAAAACCTTGAGCGGCAGTTCTCCCACGGTTGCCCTTATTTCCGCCGGTTTTTGATGCGGGTTGCACCCATATTTCAGTTCATAATTTTTCATTTAAATCCCCCTCTCAAAAATTAAGCCGCCTGGGCTAAATATTTTACCCAGGCGGCCGGCAATCATCCCAATCATGCTCCCTGTTGTTCATTCAACTCATCCGCCAGTCACATGATCTATACTCCAATTCTTTAACTTAGTATAAGTGATTTCCCCATATGCTGTCAATAATGAGACCCGGCGGTATTATGCCGGGTCCCTGCCAGTTCATTACATTCTTTTCACTTTATCCGCGTTCACTTTACCGGAACCTTTAGATACATAGGTTTTGCATGCTGTTGACGTACAGTCTCCCGCAGTTTCGGGAGTAAGCTGGCTCGCCATCGGAGCATCTACTTGATCCGGTTGACTTTCAGCGAAATTGTTGGTGGAAACGAGTATTTCATTCGCATTGCACATATTACCTTGCGCCCAGTAGTGACAGTCGTTCACAATACAATGAATGTGTTGTTGCTGCATTCTTTTCATTCCTTTCATTTATCAATTTGCCGCGCTAATATTTTTTGCTGAGAAAAAAATATTATGCAAGATTAAAGCAGGCATAATTTAATAAATGAATACTGATGAAAGGAGCTTTATGACTGCCGGCGGTATTCTAATCAAAAATACTGCGATAATTACCGTATCCTTCCTTTTCCAGGTCTTCCTTCGGAATGAATCGCAGGGCGGCGGAATTGATGCAATAGCGCAAGCCGGACGGCGCCGGCCCATCGCTGAAAACGTGGCCAAGATGCGAATCAGCTTCCCGGCTGCGCACTTCCGTGCGAACCATGCCGTGGCTCAAATCTTTTTTCTCAATAACACTTTCCTCTTGAACCGGCCTGGTAAAGCTCGGCCAGCCGCACCCCGAGTCAAATTTATCTTTAGAACTGAAAAGCGGCTCGCCGGAAACGACATCAACGTATATGCCTTCACGTTTGTTGTCCCAGTACTCGTTCTTGAAAGGCGGTTCGGTGGCGTTGTTCCGCGTCACTTCATATTGAAGGCCGGTTAGCTTCCCTTTCAACCGCTCTTTGCCTGTTTCTTTTTCTTTCCCCCAGTACTGTCCAGCAAAAGCGTCACGTCCCGAGCTCATGCGGTACCTGGCATAGTGGCAAGGGTACTTCTTATAGTAATGTTGATGGTACTCCTCAGCCGGATAAAACACCGTAGCCGGAAGAATCCGCGTGACAACAGGCATGTCAAACCGGCCGCTTTCAATGAGCTCTCTTTTGGATATTTCCGCTTTTTGCCTTTGCCGCTCATTATGGTAAAAAACAGCCGTCCGGTACGACTCTCCCCTGTCGTAAAACTGACCCTCTTCATCTGTTGGATCAATTTGCCGCCAGTAAACGTCCAAAAGTTTTTCATAAGGTAAAATACCTGGATCGAAGCATACTTGCACCACTTCACAGTGGCCAGTGTCGCCGGAACAAACCTCTTCATAAGTGGGATGCTCCTTATGTCCCCCCATGTAACCTGACACTACGCTGATGACTCCAGCCAGCCTTTCAAAAGGCGCCACCATGCACCAGAAACACCCTCCGGCAAAGGTTGCCAGTTCATAGCGCTTGTCATCCGCGTTGACTTCGGCGTTATCCACGCAAATCACCCCGCACTTTTGATGCTTCCTAATAGCATGCCCTTTTTTGTCATATTTCTCATAGCAACATTTATTTCCATATCATCAAAACGGCAAGCGGTTTTTGTTTGAGGATTTAAAACACCTGACAATTTTCACAATAATAGACGCTGCCCCCCATATAGCTTTCCTTTTTGATCGAGCCTGCGCAGACAGGACATTGATGTCCAACACTATTTTTGCTCATCATAGTTTTATAACCACCGTTCTTGCCGAACAAATCCTTCATGGTATCTCTGCCGCCCTGTTCCGCCATATCCGAGAGTACCGTTTTAACCGAATGAAACAAACGCGCTTTATGCTCATCTGATAATGTGTTTATCTTACGTTTCGGATGTATTTGGGCTTGCCACAAAATATCCTGCAGCACACCGTTGCCAAGCCCGGGTATGCGCTGTCCGGTCGCGAGAAAAGCCTTCGCGCTTAATTTCTGCACATCCTGCGAGGATATCAGCTGCTCAAAATAGCTCTTGTCAAACCCGTCCGACAATGGCGACGGTTTTTCCTTGGCAACTTTATAATAAGGATTATCAAGCTCGCCGTCACGAAAGCACATTATTCCGCCATACATCTGAATTGTTGCGCTCACAGCCGATAAATCAGCAAATTCAATTAATAGCTGGTGCTTTGGGGGACGTCTTTCCTTTGGACCATGATAACGGAACCCGACTCCATCCCCGATTAATATAACGGCCGTGCCTGCTTTAATTTCAACAAAACCGCCATATCCGTTTGCCGCAGCGATGGTTTTTCCGGCGAGCAAATCATGGTAATTTTGCGGATCTCCATGATACCACGCAAACTTATGCGGAGTATAGGCGGCAATAACACTTTTTATCCGTTTTCCGCCAACTGTATCATTAATCTGACTTGCCAGCGTCAAAGCTTCCGGCAGTTCAATCATAATTAATCACCAAGCCTGTTTATAACCAATTTTTGTTATAAAATGCTTGCCCATTAAGCTCTTGCCCTGAATCATTATTATACATACGTCAGCAATTCTTTAACCTAACCCCACATGCCCGCAGGGTACAACCACCCATGAAAATGAGGCAGGTGATTTGCAAGAAAGAGATATTCTGCTAAATTTAGATTATCAGGGTCAA
>NZ_MVQM01000072.1:0-32500 GCF_002067195.1 Pelotomaculum sp. PtaB.Bin117
TTTTGGGGTAAAATCTTTTTTTTTGTTCCTTTCAACCCTTGTACGCTCTGGCTTCTCAAACATCGCAATTAGCTCGAAGAGAGATAAAGCGAGATAAAATAGGCATTGACTTAATAAAGTAAATCTTGGTATGATTAATTAGCCATTTACAAATACAGTAATAAACTTCAAAATATATTCATTAATTAATAGTTTCTTTAGCTAAAATTATCTTAACTTAAACCTTCAAAAGGTCTCTTTTTAAGCAGAGAGAGAATTTTTGGGGTTTAATTTTCTTTCTTTAAAAATTTCAATTTTGACAAAATTCTTTCTCAGGAGGTAACCAGGAGTTTATATGATTAAAAGTGAAGTCCAGGATCTTTGGGATCAATCACTTCAGATTTTACAAAAAAAAATAAACAAATATTCCTTTGAGACTTTGCTTAAATCACTTAAACCCCTTGGGTGCCATGAAAACACAATTATTATCGAAGCCCCCAGCTATTTTACACGTGATTGGCTCAGTGACCGGTACGCTCCTCTAATTAAAGAAGTTTTCCAAAATATCTTGAACAAAGATATCGATGTAAAGTTTCTCATATCCAGCGAAATATCAGATATAGCATCTTCCAATAAAAAACAAAACGATAAAAATACTGATGATTTATCTTCAACGCATTTCAATCCAAAATATAGTTTTAAAAATTTTGTAATCGGCAACAGCAACCGGTTTGCCCATGCCGCTTGCCTTGCAGTGGCTGAATCTCCGTCAAAAACCTATAATCCTTTATTTATATATGGAGGCGCCGGACTGGGTAAAACCCACTTAATGCAGGCTATTGGCTGGTTTATTCTGGAAAACCATAACAGAATGAAAGTTTCCTATGTAACATCCGAAAAATTTACAAACGAGTTAATTAATTCTATAAGAGATTATAACACCAACGATTTTAGAAATAAATACCGTAATATGGATATTCTGCTAGTGGACGACATTCAATTTTTAGCGGGAAAAGAAAGCACGCAGGAAGAATTTTTCCATACCTTCAACTCTCTGTACGAAGACAATAGACAAATAATCATATCCAGTGACCGTCCGCCAAAAGAAATACCGACATTGGAGGATCGTCTCCGTTCCCGCTTTGAATGGGGCCTTATTACTGATATTCAACCGCCAGATCTGGAAACCCGCATAGCTATTTTAAGAAAAAAAGGGCAATTAGAAAACTTGCAGGTGCCTGATGATACTATTTCCTATATTGCAGATAAAATCCAATCAAATATCCGTGTCCTTGAAGGAGCTTTAATCAAAGTGATTGCTTACGCTTCTTTATATAACGAGGAAATAACTCCGGAACTGGCGGCGAAAGTTCTCAAAGACATACTGCCGCCGGAAAAACCGACTGAAATAACAGTAGAACTGATCCAACAGGTTGTTTCCAGCTATTATAATCTCCGTCAGGAGGATTTTAAGGCTAAGAGAAGAACTACCGCCATATCCTTTCCCCGTCAAATAGCCATGTACTTGACGAAGGAACTAACGGATCTTTCCCTGCCCAAAATAGGAGATTTTTTTGGAGGCCGTGATCATACCACCGTGCTGCACGCGTGCAATAAAATAAGCAACAAGCTGCAAGAAGATTATACATTGCAGAACGTTATCGCTGAATTAGTAAAAAAGATAAAAAACAGTTAATAAATAACTCTGTTATTTAACTGCAAACTGTGGATAATTATTTTTAAAAAATACTTTATTAAAATTTATCTTTTTTTTATCAACAGCTTTTTCTTTAAGAAATATCTTAGCGGAACCACCATATCCACATAATAACAGCCACTACTACTATTAATAAAAAATAATAATTTATTTTATAATAATATTATTAACCGGGAGTAAAAAAATGCATTTAATCAGCAGTAAGGACGACCTTTTATTTGCGGTTCAGACCGTTCAGCGCGCCGTATCCTCAAAAAGCCCCTTGCCAATCCTTTCAGGAATAAAATTTGAGACCGCAGACGATCTGCTTATCGTTACAGCCACAGATTTAGAAATAGGGATCAAGTGTTCCGTAAAAGCAAGCATTATTGAAAAAGGCGCGGCGGTTTTACCTGCCAAATATATTTCTGAGTTAATCAGAAAGTTGCCTGACGTTCCGATTTCTTTTCAATCAGATCCCTTGACGGAGAGCGTAATAATTAAATATGGTGAATCGGAGACCAATATTAACGGCTTCCCGGTGGAGGAATTTCCCGAAGTTGCTTTACCTTCGCGTGACACCGGCTTTGATATTCAGGAAAATATCTTCAGAGAAGCTATCAGACAGGTTATTTTTGCCGTCGGCACGGATGAAAACAGGCCGCTGTTTACAGGCGCCATGCTTGAATTAAAAAACGGACAGATGCAGATGGTGGCTACCGACACGCACCGTTTGGCCTGGCGCAAGGTTAACGCGGACAACTGCGGCATTATTGACATATCAGTGCTCATTCCGGGAAAAACTCTAAATGAATTAAGTAAAATTATTGGCAGACCGGAGAAATCGGTGCAGGTTACCATTACAGAAAACCAGGTTCTTTTCGCTACGGAGAACATATCTTTTATTTCTCGTTTAATTAATGGCAAGTTTCCTCCTTTCCATCAGGTAATTCCACAAGAGTTGCTGTCAAAGGTTCGTTTGAAAACAAAAGAACTTTTGGAGGCGACGGAAAGGGCCGCTTTATTAACCACAGAGGGATCATCCGTGATCAAACTTGACTTAAAAGATAAAATTTCTGTTATCTCGGCCAGCACCGTGGCCGGGCGGGTTTATGAGGAAATTTCCGCTTATTATGAAGGTGAACCAATTAAAGTCGCTTTTAACGCGCAATATCTAAGTGAATTGTTAAGAGTAATCGGGAATGAAGAAATTGAAATAGAATTTGCCGGTCCGCTCAGTCCGGGAATATTTAGGCCGGTAGGTGAGGAAGACTATTTTTCTCTACTCCTGCCCGTACGTGTAAAAGAGGAATAAAACATCTGGAACTGGGAGTGTTTAATTATTGCGCCTGCAAAACCTGGAGTTGATGAATTTTCGCAACTACCTCCATGAGCATATCAGACCAGGCTTTTCATTGAATATTTTAAACGGAGAAAACGCCCAGGGAAAAACAAATATTTTGGAATCTGTCTATTTGGCCTGTACGGGCAAGTCATTCCGCACTATCAAAGAAAGTGAAATAATCAACTGGCAGAACGATTTTTCTTTAATAAGCTGTTTATTCGAATCCGCGGGGCGTGAGCTGGAGTTAAAAGTATTGCTGACACCCGGACAGAAGAAAATAAAGGTCAATGGCGCGCCGGTCCGCGGTTATCCTCTGGGGTGGCCGGGAGTAGTGTTGTTTACTCCGGACGACATGGTTATTGTGAAAGGATCGCCACAAGAAAGGCGGCGTTTTTTAGATGCGGAGATCGGCCCGTTTGACAACCGGTATGTGTATTGTCTGGGCCGTTACCAGCGGATTTTGACCCAGCGTAATAATTTATTGCGTGAGATCAGGGACAGGAAGCGTGATAGCGAATTACTGCAAACCTGGAATGAACAACTTTGCCAATACGGAGCGCAAATAATTTTTTTCAGACTGGCATTATTGAAAAAAGCGAATCCTGTAATACGGAGTATTTACCACGAATTGACGGGTGGGTTGGAGGAGCTTAGCATACGCTACCTGTCTTCTTTAAAAATTGACTGCATGACCAGTGAACAGGAGATTATTAATCTTTTTAACGCTGCCTTGTCTGCCGCGAAAAACGAAGAAATCGCGCGCGGGCAGTCATTAATCGGGCCGCACCGCGACGATCTTGTTTTTTTAATTAACAAGAAAGAAGCTAAAGTATATGGTTCTCAAGGACAGCAGCGCACGATCGTGCTGGTTTTAAAATTAGCGCAAATGCAAATGTGGCATAATGAAATTGGCGAGCACCCTATTTTATTGCTTGATGATGTCTTGTTTGAACTGGATAATGCCAGGCAAAAAGCTTTATTTAATAAAATAAAGGAAAATGTGCAGACTTTTATTACATCCAGCACTGTTAGAGATATAGGTGCGGGCGATGGACTGAGCAAGAAGCTCTTTATTGTGCGCGAAGGCAAAATAATAAAGTCAGAAAAGGAGGTCTGATTATGTTTCTACATATTGGGGCTGATGTGGTGGTGCCGAAAAAAGATATTATAGCTATTTTAGAGATAGAGACGAAGTCATCTCCAATCACCAAGGAATTTCTTGAAATCGCCCGGGATGAGGGCTTTATTGAACACGTATCGGGAAATAATAAAGAAAAATCTTACTTGATTACCACTGATAAAATATATTTTTCCCCTATTTCATGTGCGACTTTAAAGAAAAGATCCGATAGTATTATTGACGAGTAAATTATATTATAATAATACCCTAAAATAATCCATAATTTATTAATTTTGGTTATGAGTTGAGGGTGAATTGCCTGCGTGTTATAATAATATATGTTTAGTCCAAAAAAGGAGTTGTTCTGGCATTGAATGGATATGACAATAACAACGGGTATGGCGCTGAAGAAATTCAAGTGCTGGAAGGACTTGAGGCCGTTCGCCGCCGTCCCGGCATGTATATCGGGAGCACCAGTGCCAGAGGTCTTCATCACCTGGTGTACGAAGTTGTGGACAATAGTATTGATGAGGCAATGGCAGGTTATTGCGACCAGATAGAAGTGACAATCAATGATGACAATTCGGTTACAGTTATTGATAACGGACGGGGAATACCGGTCGGTATACAACCGAAGGTTGGCCGCCCTGCGGTTGAGGTGGCCTTGACGATGCTGCATGCCGGCGGCAAGTTCGGCGGGGGAGGCTACAAAGTATCAGGCGGCCTGCACGGCGTGGGGGTTTCTGTGGTTAACGCCCTTTCCGAGTGGCTGGAAGTTGAAGTGAGAAGGGAAGGGAATATTTACCGGCAGAAATATGAACGTGGTGTCCCTGTAACAGATTTAGAAATAATCGGGCCAAGTGAAATTAGCGGAACAAAAGTGACTTTTAAGCCCGATCCCGATATTTTTGAAGAACTTGATTATAGTTATGATACCCTTTGCCAGCGCTTGAGAGAACTGTCTTTCTTGAATATGGGCATCAGGATAGTCCTGAAAGACGAACGGACCGGCCAGGAAGTAGTATTGCAGCATGAGGGCGGCATAATTGATTTTGTCAAGTTTCTTAATAAAAATAAAACCCCTTTGCATAATGCGCCAATTTATTTTCAAATACAAAAGGATGATGTGCTGGTCGAAATATCTTTGCAATATACTGACGTTTATACGGAAAACATACTATCTTACGCCAACAACATCAACACCGTTGACGGTGGAACGCACGAGGCGGGCTTTAAGGCGTCGCTAACCAGGGTAGTCAATGACTACGGCCGCAAATATAATATTTTAAAGAATGGCAACAGCAACCTGTCGGGGGAAGATATCAGGGAAGGTCTCACGGCGGTAATCAGTGTGAAAGTGCCGGAGCCGCAGTTTGAGGGACAAACTAAGGCCAAGCTGGGCAACAGCGAAGTCAGAAGCATTGTAGACGCGGTCGTCGCTGAAGGATTAAGCGCTTTCCTTGAGGAAAATCCCCAGATTAGCAAACGCATTCTGGAAAAAGCGCTAAACTCTTCAAGAGCCAGAGAAGCGGCGCGGAAGGCAAGAGAGTTGACCAGGCGGAAAAGCGCTCTGGAGAGTTCTACCCTGCCGGGTAAGCTGGCTGACTGTTCCGATAAAGACCCGTCTATTTCAGAATTGTATCTTGTTGAGGGAGACTCTGCGGGCGGCTCGGCCAAACAGGGAAGGGACAGGCGCTTTCAAGCGATTCTCCCTTTAAGGGGCAAAATTTTAAATGTGGAAAAAGCGCGTTTAGACAAGATCTTGGCCAACGAAGAAATCAGAGCGATGATTACGGCTCTCGGGACCGGTGTCGGGGAGGATTTTGATATCAGCAAGGCTAGGTATCACAAGTTGATTCTGATGTCCGACGCGGATGTTGACGGCGCGCATATCAGAACGCTTTTGCTCACTTTCTTTTACCGCTACATGAGGCCGTTGATCGAAGCCGGTTATGTTTTTATCGCCCAGCCCCCGCTTTATAGAGTAAAGAAAGGTAAAAAAGACGTTTATGTCTATAATGACGCTGATTTGGATAAATTGTTGGAGCAAATCGGCAGGGACGGAGTGAATATTCAAAGATATAAAGGTCTGGGCGAAATGGATGCCGGACAATTGTGGGACACTACCATGGATCCGGATACGCGAACAGTTTTGCAGGTGGATATGACGGACGCTATAGAAGCGGATGCCGTCTTCTCAATGCTGATGGGCGACCGTGTGGAGCCGCGGCGCGACTTTATCCTGGAAAACGCTCTCGCGGTGAGAAACCTGGACATATAGAGTGTTGTCTTGAATTAAATATCTATAGCGGTGCAGCCCCTGCCAGGAAAGGCAGGGGTTTTAACTTTTTAAAGCCTGATTCAAAGAGCAAGAGTGCTCCCGAAGATAAACGAGGGAACTGTTTAAGGCGATTTTCAGCGCACGTAATCCATACAAAAAAAGAAGCAAGAAGAAGCTATGCTAACATATTGATAATTATTGGCCCAATATAGCTAAATATTGGGTTTGCTAAAATATGGTAGCATATAAATCAAAAAACGAACGGCAAAGGGGGCAAGGATAATGAGAACTGTTTTAAAATACAAGGCGGTGGGATTTAATAAAACCAAAACAATATTTTTAACCGCCTTATTGCTGTTAATATCTTTTATATCCGGCGCGATGCTTGAGAGATCAGACAATTTCCTGCAGGACATATATGCGATTGCGCCGGTAGTGCTCGATGAAGTGAAGACATTTTTCCGTGAACAGGTTTTTATCAAAGTTAACTCAACAGTCGGTTGTCTTAAATGGGGATCGGTAATTACGCTTTCAATTTTCGAACGCAGCTTGGCCGGCTTGATTAGAGGGCCCTAAAAAATATAGGAAACGGGGGGTGTGTTCAATTGAACGAAACTAAAATTATTTTAATCTCAAGAAAATGGCCGCAGGCGATAATGCAAAAGTACCGGCAAAAATTATATCTTTTGTATGTACGGGCCATTGGCAGGCTGCCAATAAAAAACAGCAATAAAAAATGATTTGAGGTGGTGTGTTATGATTGTATGAAATGCTGTCGGGACATTGAATAAAGGAGGCGCTAAACATAAGTTAATTCGTAATCAACGTCCTTAGTATAAATAAAAGTAAATTTTACGGCGAGCGGGTTTATTGAACAGGTGAATAAGAGTTATTAACCTTGGTTTATGAAACCATGAAAGACCCGGCTGTAAAGTTTACAGCACTGTCAGAGCCGTTATTCGGTAAATTGCATTAATTAGTTTATTTTGGTATAATTCCTACGTCGGAGAAAATAGGCAGAGGTGAGCGGTTTGCCGTCATTAACTGGAAAAGTGATCCCGGTGAATATTAACGAAGAGATGAAGCATTCCTACCTGGATTATGCTATGAGCGTTGTCGTGGGAAGAGCGCTTCCTGATGTGCGTGACGGGTTAAAACCGGTGCACCGCCGTATTCTTTACGCAATGCACAATCTTGGTCTCTCGCCTGAAAAGCCGTACCGTAAATCGGCGTTTATTGTCGGCGATGTGCTGGGGAAATATCATCCCCACGGAGATGTGGCGGTATACGACGCTTTGGTGCGTATGGCGCAGGACTTTGCCGCCCGTTATCCGATGATAGACGGGCATGGCAACTTCGGGTCCGTTGACGGGGACTCGGCGGCGGCCATGCGCTATACGGAAGCGCGGCTGTCCAAGATTGCGACGGAAATGCTCTCTGATATTGAAAAAGATACAGTCAGCTTCAGTCCCAACTATGACGAAAAGACTGAGGAACCGACTGTTCTACCCTCCAGAATCCCTAATTTATTGGTCAACGGTTCCGCCGGTATCGCGGTGGGAATGGCGACCAATATTCCGCCCCACAACCTCGGTGAAGTAATCGACGGGGTAGTTATGCTCATTGACAACCCGGATGTCGGCATTAAAGAGCTGACAACCACGGTTAAAGGACCTGATTTTCCCACCGGCGGCAAAATCATGGGTATGGAAGGCATTTGGAACGCTTACCGCACCGGCCGGGGCAGCATTAAAGTCCGCGCGCAGGCGGTAATTGAAAACAACGCGAATGGAAGAAGCAGCATTATCGTTAATGAAATACCATATCAGGTGAATAAAGCGCGCTTGATTGAAAAAATAGCCGAACTGGTAAAAGAAAAGAAACTGGAAGGGATTAGCGACCTGCGGGACGAGTCGGACCGCAAGGGCATGCGTATTGTTATTGAACTAAAAAGAGACGCCAACCCGCAGATAATTCTTAACCAGCTTTATAAACACACCCAAATGCAGGAAAGCTTTGGGGTAATCATGCTGGCGCTGGTGGACGGCAAACCCCGTTATTTAAATCTGAAACAAGCTTTATTTTACTATCTTGAGCACCAGAAAGACGTGATTGTAAGGCGCACCCGCTTTGAGCTGAAAAAGGCGGAGGCGCGGGCGCATATTGTTGAAGGCCTGCGTATCGCCCTGTCCTATCTGGACGAGGTAATCAGAATTATCAGGTCTTCCCGCACAACGGAAATTGCCAAAGCATCTCTGATGGAAAGATTTAGTCTTTCCGAAAAACAAGCCGAGGCTATTGTGGAAATGCGTTTGCGGCAGCTTACCGGCCTGGAGCGGGAGAAGCTGGAGCAGGAATATAAGGAACTTATGGAAAAAATAAACTACCTTCGCTCAGTGCTGGCTGATGAGCGAAAAGTTTTGGACATTATCAAAAGTGAGTTGACCGCTATCAGGAAAAAATACGCCGATCCGCGCCGCACCACCATATCGTATGAAGAAGCGTCTTTTGAAGATGAAGACTTGATCCCGGATGAAGAAGTTGTGCTCACCATCACCAACCAGGGTTATGTGAAAAGAACCCTGCTTGATACATACCGCAGCCAGCGGCGGGGCGGCCGCGGCGTTACCGCCATGGGCACCAAAGAGGAAGATTTTGTCAGACACCTGTTTATCACCACGACGCATCACTTTTTATTGTTCTTTACCAACCGGGGAAAGGTATACCGGCTTAAGGTGCATGAAATACCGGAGGCCGGCCGGCAGGCCAAGGGAACGGCGCTGGTGAACCTGATCTATATCGAAAACAATGAAAAAGTGACGGCGGTTATCCCGGTGCGCGAGTTTAATCCGGATCAATATTTATTTATGGCGACCAAGCAGGGGATTGTGAAAAAAACCCCGCTGAACGAGTATGATACCTCCCGCCGGGATGGAATTATCGCCATCACCTTAGACGAACAAAATGAATTAATTGACGTAAAGCTCACTACCGGCAAAGAAGAAATCTTTTTAGCCACTCTAAAAGGCCTGGCCATTCGCTTTTCAGAACAGGAAGTGCGCTCCACGGGCCGTGTTACCCGTGGCGTAAAAGGAATTTCTTTAAGGAAAAACGACGTGGTGATCGGGATGGAGACCGTTCGTCCGGAATCCTATTTGCTTACCGTGACGGCCAACGGGTTCGGCAAGCGCACTCAGATTACCGAGTATCGCCTGCAGTCCCGCGGCGGCAAGGGGATTATTAATATTAAGACAAGCGATCGGAATGGACCGGTGGTAGCAGTCCAGGCCGTGAAAGATGAAGAAGAAATAATGATGATCAGCGCCGAAGGAATTATTATTCGCTTAAGCGTCGCGGGTATTTCCGCCATAGGCCGCTCAACCCAGGGAGTGACTTTGATGCGCCTTGACCCGGGGGATTCGGTGGTAGCGGTTGCCAAGGTGTATATGGAGGACTAAATTAACCAAAGGAAACCTTTTCATTAAAGGGCTTTATAAGTCAAAACCGGGGATTATATCACCGGTTCTTTTCATATGCGAGTGTGTTTATGTTTTTGCTATTTATGTTTTAGCCCGGCGTTTTAAGGCTAAAATAGTAATAGATAAAAGGTATTGATAATGATATGCAATTAGGCTATAATAATGTCAAGGTCAATCAAAGTCAAACAAGCGGCGGCATATGGGATGGTGACTTGAATGAATAATATATCCGATATCATTGAGCGTTATCTGAAGAAACTGCTGGCGGAAAGCATTCAAGATTTTATTGAGATTCAACGCAGTGAACTGGCGAACCGCTTCAATTGTGTTCCTTCACAGATCAATTATGTGTTGACAACCCGCTTTTCAACGGGCCGGGGCTATATTGTGGAGAGCAGAAGGGGTGGAGGGGGATTTATCAGGATCGTCAAACTGCCCCTGGATCAGCGGGTGGATCTCGTACTTGATATCAGCAATTTAATCGGCGATTCGATATCTCAAAACGACGCCGCAGGTTTAATCCGGAGACTGCTGGAGGAGGGGTTGATTACCCAGAGAGAGGCCCGCTTGATGCGTGCCGCGGTGGACGGCAATATCCTGCGTATAAATTTGCCTGTGCGCGACCGATTGAGGGCCTTGCTCTTAAAAGCGATGGTAACGGCGGTATTGAGAGAGTGAGTCTGATAAACGGCAAGTTGAAGGGGGAAGCTGATATGTTATGCGAGCGCTGCGGACAGCGTCCGGCGACGGTGCATATGACAGAAATAATAAACGGTCATAAAAGTGAAACACATCTTTGTGAGGTGTGTGCCAGGGAAATCCAGCCCCAGGGTTTTGGTTTTGTCCCGCAAATACACCTGCACAATTTCCTTGCCGGTCTTTTAAATCACGAACTGGGCGGGGAGCAGCACAATCAGGCGGAAACAACCGGAAACAGATGTGAAAAGTGCGGGGTGCCTGAAGGACAGATTCTTAAACAGGGACTGCTTGGCTGCGGCGATTGCTATCCTTTCTTTGAAGACAAGGTGCTTCCCCTTTTGCGAAGGATTCACGGTAGCACCAGGCATACCGGTAAAGTGCCTGAGCGCACCGGAGGACGCGCCCGTTTGGCGAAGGAGATCGGTATTTTGAAGAACCATCTTAAAGAAGCGGTTAGCCGCGAGGATTTTGAGCAGGCCGCTCAACTCCGTGATCAAATTCATCAACTGGAAAAGAGTATGAATGAGGGAGGCGAAGTTTGATGCCGCTCAAAAAGACAGTGAATGATTCCCACAGCCGCTGGATGGACGCGGACGGCCCGGAGTCGGGCATAGCGATAAGCAGCCGGGTTAGAGTGGCTAGAAACTTGGCCGGCATACCTTTCCCGCACTTGTTGAATAATGCCAGGGCCGAAGATGTGATCCACGCGGTGAGACTGGCGGTGGAGGACAAGGAACTGGCAAAACAGGCCGGTGTACTGGAGTTGAGCTTGTTAAGCGCATTGTCTCCGGTAGAAAGACAAATACTAGTAGATAAGCATTTGATCAGCCCGGATCTGATAGACAATTTTGAGCGCAAGGCGGTTGTGCTGAGGGATGATGAAGTAATCAGCATTATGGTTAACGAGGAAGATCATCTACGGATCCAATGCCTGCTTTCAGGTTTGCAGCTTAATGAGGCATGGGATTTGATTAATCAAGTCGATGACGGATTGGAAAAGACTATGGATTATGCTTTTTCCGAGCAGCTTGGCTACCTCACGGCATGTCCCACTAACGTGGGAACCGGCATGCGCGCCTCGGTAATGCTGCACTTGCCTGGTTTGGGGTTGGTAAAGCAGCTGCGAGGGGTGCTGAACGCTATCGGTAAAGTCGGCCTTACGGCGCGTGGCCTTTTTGGAGAGGGCACGGAAGCTCTCGGGGATCTGTATCAAATATCCAATCAAATTACTCTTGGACAGACCGAAGAAGAGATAATCAGCAATCTTACCGCCATAGTCCGGCAAATAATCTCCCAGGAAAAAGCCACTCGCGAAGCCCTTTACAAAGACAGGCGGGATTTTGTCGAAGACCGTGTCTACCGTGCTTACGGCATCTTAAAGAACGCGCATATTCTGTCTTCGGAAGAGGCGATGCGCTTATTTTCCGAATTGAGGCTGGGCATTGAAATGAATTTGTTGTCGGGCATACCAGCTAAGTTGTTAAATGAACTAATGGTGAGGATCAGACCGGCTTATTTAATCAAGGTGGCAGGCCGGGAGATGTCCGCTCACCAGAGGGATATTTTCAGGGCGGAATTAATCAGGAATGAATTTAAAGAATTATAGTTCAGGAGTCAGGAGACAGGAGTCAGAATTCAGTAGAGATTTCTTGCATTCCTTTAGAGTTTTTAACTACTGACTACTGGCTCCTGACTACTATGTATTTATTGGAGGTGACTGCCGTGTTCGGAAGATTTACCGAGCGGGCGCAAAAAGCATTGTATCTTGCCCAGGAAGAAGCGAAAAATTCAGGCTACCCGTATGTAGGTACGGAGCACCTGCTGCTTGGCCTGATCCGCGAAGGCGAGGGTGTGGGGGCAAAAGTGCTGGCTGCGGTTGGGCTGGATGCGGATAAAGTGCGGGCGGCGGTGGCGCAAATAGTGGAAGCCACCAAAGGGACGGCGACGGGTGAACCGGCGCTGACTCCACGGACAAAACGGGTGTTGGAACTGTCGGTGGATGAAGCCAGGCGCATGGGACATAATTATATCGGCACCGAGCATATGCTGCTGGGTTTGGTCCGCGAAGGAGAAGGTGTGGCGGCCCATATATTGAATGCTTATGGCGCCGACAGCAATAAGGTCCGCGCCATGGTTGTCAACATGCTGGGCGGGCAGTCAGGCGCCGCCGCCGAAGGGCAGCCGGCCGGCAAGGCGAAGGGCGGCGGAACTAAGACCTTGGAGCAGTTCGGGCGTGACTTGACCGTTTTGGCCAGGGAAGAGAAGCTTGACCCGGTGGTCGGCAGGGAAAAAGAAATTGAAAGAGTTATCCAAATCTTAAGCCGGCGCACGAAAAACAACCCGGTGCTGATTGGTGAGCCGGGTGTGGGTAAAACCGCCGTGGCCGAGGGCTTGGCCCAGCGGATCAACGCCGGAAACATACCGGAAGTATTGGAAAATAAGCGTGTGGTAACCCTGGATATGGGTTCACTGGTGGCGGGGACCAAGTACCGGGGCGAGTTTGAAGAGCGTTTAAAAAAAATAATTGAGGAGATTCGCCAGTCCGGCAATGTCATCCTGTTTATCGATGAACTGCACACCATGGTGGGAGCGGGCGCGGCTGAAGGGGCTATAGACGCGGCCAATATATTAAAGCCCGCGCTGGCCAGGGGTGAGTTGCAGTGCATCGGCGCGACCACGCTGGATGAGTACCGCAAGCATATTGAAAAAGACGCCGCGCTGGAGCGCCGTTTCCAGCCGATTACCGTCGCGGAGCCCACTGTTGAGGAGACCATCCAGATTCTGCGCGGGCTGAGGGATAAATACGAAGCCCACCACCGCGTCAGGATTACTGATGCCGCCCTGGAAGCGGCCGCCAAGATATCGAGCCGTTATATTACCGACCGGTTCCTGCCTGATAAAGCCATAGACCTGGTGGACGAAGCCGGTTCTAAAGTAAGGCTGCAGGCTTTTACCGCGCCGCCGGATTTGAAAGATCTGGAAAAGAAATTAGAAGTACTGCAAAAAGAAAAAGAAGCGGCGGTTAATAGCCAGGAGTTTGAAAAAGCGGCCGAAATAAGGGATCAAGAAAAGAAGATCCGGAATGAACTGGACCAGCTCAGGGAGTCGTGGAAACAGCGCAAAGGCGGGGCGGAACTGGTGGTGGACGAAGATGTCATCGCCCAGATCGCGGCCAGCTGGACCGGTATTCCGGTGAAGAAGCTTGCCGAAGAAGAATCGGAAAGGCTTCTAAAAATGGAAGAAATATTGCACCGGCGGGTAATCGGACAGGATGAGGCTATTTTGGCCGTGTCCCGGGCGGTGCGGCGCGCCCGCGCCGGGCTGAAGGACCCGAAGCGTCCCATCGGCTCGTTTATTTTCCTTGGTCCCACCGGGGTGGGTAAAACCGAGCTGGCCAGGGCGCTGGCGGAGGTTCTATTCGGCGATGAGGATGCCATGGTGCGCATTGACATGTCGGAGTATATGGAAAAATTCGCGGTGTCCCGCCTGGTTGGCGCGCCCCCCGGCTACGTGGGTTACGAAGAAGGCGGCCAGCTTACCGAAGCGGTGCGGCGGCGGCCATATTCGGTAGTCCTGCTGGACGAGATTGAAAAAGCCCACCCGGATGTTTTCAATATTTTGCTGCAGGTGCTGGAAGACGGCCGGCTGACCGACTCCAAAGGGCGCAAGGTGGATTTTCGCAACACGGTAATTATCATGACATCCAACGTCGGCATGCAGATGATTAAGCGCGAGACGGTCCTCGGTTTCCGCGCCGGTGACCGGAGCGAGGCAAATTACGAGAATATGAAGAGCAAGGTCACAGAGGAACTGAGACGCACTTTCCGCCCCGAATTCCTTAACCGGATTGATGAAATTATCGTTTTCCACGCTTTAAGCGCTGAACACATCAGGGAAATTGTCAATCTGATGCTGAAAGAAGTTGCCGAAAGAATGAAGGAAAACGAGGTTGAGCTCAACGTTACCGAGACTGTCAAAGACTTGCTGGCCAAGGAAGGCTTTGATGAAGAGTACGGTGCCAGGCCGCTGCGCCGGGCGATCCTCCGCCTGGTGGAAGACCGGCTTTCCGAGGAAATCCTCAGAGGGACCTTCCAGCGGGGCAACAAGGTGTTGCTTGATACGGGCGCCGATAATGAAATCACCGTTAAAATCGCCTGAATATGATGGAGCTACGTTACAAACCTGCCGTTACTGCAAAGTATGGCAGGTTTTGTTTTTTAAAAAATAATTATATTGACAAAATGCAGTATGCGAGTCTAAAATAACTTACATAGTGCAATATTTCTTGAACAGTATAAATATTCCAATAGCAATGATATAGAGAGGTGAAATACCGTGGAACACATGGGTGAAAAGAGCACAGAAATGATGAAAGAAACGCGGCGCCAAACAGCGCAAACCCCGGAAGGAGGAAATCCACCCAAAAACAACTTGCGGCAAAGCGCCAAAAAAGGTGTCGCTGTAATAGATGGTAAAACCATTGAATTCGTAGAAAAAAGCCTGCTGGGAAATAAAATAAAAATACGCCTGCCTCAGAATTTTAAAAAAATGTCACCCGAAACCGCCGCTTTAAAGTATCCTTTCCAGAGAAGGCCGGATCTAATTTACTCAAATGAAAGCTTTTCAGTAAATATTACCTTCAAACATAGCCAAAACCCCCTTAAAGAAACAGATATAGACATATTTAAAGACGCCATGATCCAAATCCTTAAAAAGACGCATCCTACCGCCCCGTGGCTCGAAGACGGCGTAAAAGAAATAAACGGGAAAAAAATAGGTTGCGTTGATTCATTATACCCCTTCTGGGATATAAAAATATACAGCCTGATGTTCTTCACAGAACTGGAAAACAAAGCCCTGCTATGCAGCTTTAACTGCACCGAAGAAGAAATGGCAGACTGGAGGCCGGTAGCCGTCAGAGAAATAATGGAATCGCTTATAATCGGTCCCGAGAATTTAGAAGATTTAGAAGGGGTCAGCCCTTGACATTGGACAAGCGCATAGCAAATAATGGGGTGATAAGACAACGAAAGCCCTAATGATTAAAGTATATGACCGTTAACCGATAAAGCTGTCAAATGTCAAGGGCTGACCCCGCCTATATGGTTCTATGAAAATATTTTCTCTAACATAGAAGGATATAGAAGGGAATAGGCACCGAGGCAAAGAAAGTACTAACTTGGCAGCAACGGTTATAATTGAAGGCCGAAATGGGGATATCTTGGTGAAAATATCTTCGGTTGATCGGAGTCCGGGTAGAAAATACAAACCAACCGTGCTAAAGGCGGGAGACGGCAAAGACTTTTCCAGCACCCTGGATATGGCTAAAAGAGAACAGCGGAAGCTTGAAGAGATGCTGGATAAAATAAAAGCCGCGGGAGAAAAGTTAAAGAGGACAAAAAGCAAAGCAGATGTGATCGAATATAAAAATCAAATACAAGAATACCTGTCTTTCGTCTTGGAGAAGTATTACAGGGTGAAACAAGATTACGGATTGGGCCGGCTGCTGATTAGAATTGAGATAATAAATGAAAAGATCGATGAGCTGACTGCCTCCCTGCTGAAGCAGCAGAAAGCAAATCTTGAAATTGCCGGTAAAATTGATGAAATAGCTGGGCTCTTGCTCGACCTGTATAATTAGCCAAGCCGAGTTTTGTCCGGCTTTATGTCCTAATTTGTTCAGCTTCCACCAGGGCAAGCCATTTTTCCATGTTATCCTGCAGGACCGCCCGGACTTTTTCCAGTTCGTTCTGCCGTTGCTGGCAGGCCTGGTAATCCAGATAGACTTCAGGCTGCTCCAGTTCTTTTTCCAGGCGGACGATTAAAGATTCCTGGTCGGCAATGGATTGTTCCAGGCTGGCGATCTCGCGCCGGTGCTTGCGTTTTTGCCGATCCTCCTCTTTCTTTTGCAGGTACTGTTTCTGTTTCTTTTCCTCACTGTCCGCCGGGCGGTCCGGCCCGGATTTTGCCGCTCCTGGCAGGCGGGGTTTTTTATTCTGGTAGTAGTCATAATTTCCTTGATAACTGTTTACGCTGCCATGGGATAATTCCAGTACCCGGGAGGCTACTTTGTTGATAAAGTACCGGTCGTGGGAAACAAAAAGAATGGTGCCGGGGTAGCCGGCCAGAGCGTCTTCCAGCGCTTCTTTCCCGGGCAGGTCCAGGTGGTTTGTCGGTTCGTCCAGCAGAAGGAAGTTTGCCTTGCGCAGCATTAAGGCGGCCAGGGCCAGGCGGGATTTCTCCCCGCCGCTTAAGTCTGCCACACTTTTGTGCACATCGTCGCCGCTGAACAAAAAACCGCCCAGCGCCTTGCGAATATCCAGTTCGTTCATATGCGGGTACCGGTCCCACAGTTCTTGCAGCACATCTTTATCCCGGTGCAGCCCCTGATGTTCCTGCTCGTAGTAGCCGATTTGCACCAGACTGCCCTGCCTGATATGTCCTGCCAGGGGCGGGAGCAAGCCGGCGATGGTTTTTAACAGGGTGGATTTGCCGGTGCCGTTGGGTCCGATCAGGACAACCCGCTCCCCCTTTTCTATATCGAAGTTTAACCCCGTAGCCAGCGCCGTGCCGGGATAGCCAATGCTCAGTTCGCGCGCCTTGAGCACTTCCCGCCCGCTTGGCCGGTCAACGTTAAAAGATACTTTTACCCTGTGTTCTTTCTCCGGCCGGGTCACCCGCTCCATCTTTTCAAGTGTTTTCAAACGGCTTTGGGCGCGCCCGGTGGTGTCCTTGGCGGCCATGTTGCGCCTCACGAATTCCTCCATGCGGCCTATTTCCTCTTGCTGCTTTTTGTACGCCTTCAGCTGTTGCTCCTGCAGCTCGGCTTTTTGCCGGACAAAACTGGTGTAATTCCCGGTGTACCGGGTAATCCCGTTTTTGTCCAGGTCGTAAATCACCTTCGCCAGAGTGTCCAGGAAGTAGCGGTCATGGGAAACGGCAAGTACAGCCCCGCGGTATGATTGAAGATATTGCTCCAGCCAGGTCAGATTGTCCATGTCCAGGTAATTGGTCGGTTCGTCCAGGATTAACAAATCCGGCGCGCCGAGCAGGCAGCGGGCCAGGGCCAGGCGGGTCTTCTGACCGCCGCTCAGTATGTGCACCGGGGTGTTGTAGTCCATGTCCCGGAAATTTAGCCCGTGCAGTACACCGCGTATGTTGGCTTCGTACTCAAATCCGCCTTTATTTTTGAATTCTGAGGAAAGATTGTCATAGTCCCGGAGCAGTTGCCGGTATTCTTTGCCGTCCGCTACGACGGCCGGGTCACCCATGCGTTTTTCCATATTTCTAAGTTGCTTCTCTATACAAATTAGGTGAGTGAACGCTGAGAGCATTTCGTTCCAGATACTTTGCCCGGATTCCAGCCCGCCGTCTTGCGCCATATAAGAAACCGACAGGTCTTTCGCCTTGATTACTTCGCCCGCGTCCGGTGACAGCGCGCCGGTGATTATTTTCAACAGGGTGGATTTGCCCGCTCCGTTGACACCCACAATACCTGCGCGCTCTCCTTCCTGAATGATTAAGTTCACGTTATTCAGCACCTGGTGGGCGCCAAAAGATTTGTCAATGCGGACCGCCTGCAACAAGATCAAGCTTTAATCACCTCTTTTACCTTCCCAGTTTACAATAGCGGGCGGTGAGATTACAAGCATGCGGCACAGGTTCATATATTTAAGTTGCCTGAAAATCTGTTAAACTAAGGTGGCGGCAATAAATTATAAATTTAAAAAACGAAGTATAGGCAATATGCCAAGCAAAAAGGTGGGGAAATGAAATGCAAAAGAGATTTACCGTTAAAACCCGTAATCGTGAAGAGCTTATTGACATCACCGATGAGGTTAGGAAAATCGTCATTGATGCAAAAATGAAAAGCGGGATCGTAAATGTATATGCGCGTGGCGCGACGGCGGCAATAATGATTCAGGAAAATTGGGATGAAAGCGTCCAAAACGATGTGGTCAGTTTTTTGCAAAATTTAATTCCAAGAGGCGTTTGGAAGCATGATCAGCAAGACGGCAACGGGGACGCGCATTTGAAGTCAGGCTTGATTAGTCCAAGTGAAACTGTCCCCATTATTGACGGCGAAATTGGGCTATCCACCTGGCAGAATATTTTTCTTTGTGAATTCGACGGGCCGCGGCCGGGCAGAGAGATCGTTGTCACCATTATCGGCGCTTAAACACCCCGGCCAGGTTGCCGAACATGCGGGCGGTTTTATAAAGATCATTATTTGAGTATTAAAAAAGGCAATCGGTAAAAGAATAAATATACAATGGAAAAGATAAAAATTTGGATCAACAACCGCCTTGCCGAGGTGAAAAAGGGGACCAATATCCTGGAGGCGGCAAGAAGCGCCGGTATCGAAATCCCCTCTCTTTGCTATTTAAAAGATATTAGCGCCCCGGGCGTCTGCCGGGTATGTCTGGTGGAAGTGGAAAAGAATCAAAAAAAGACCCTGCAGGCTTCCTGTGTCAGCCTTGTTGAGGAAGGGATGAAGGTTTTTACCGACACGCCCCGGGTGCATCACGCCCGCAGACGTATGGTCGAATTGCTTTTGTCCGAACACAAGCGTGAGTGCACCAGTTGTGTGAGGAACTTGAATTGTGAACTGCAAAGGCTGGCGGACCGGATGCGCGTGCGGAAAATCCGTTTACAGGGGGAACGGCTTGAGCATTTGGTTCATGACAAAAATCCTTTCATAGTCAGGGACTATAACAAATGTGTCAAGTGCCGGCGGTGCGAGGCCGTCTGTAAGAACGTGCAGGGGGTAGGCGCACTGGCGGCGCAGCACCGCGGTTTTCGGACCGTGATCGGCCCGGCCTTTATGAAGGACCTTTCCGAGGCCGCCTGCATAGCCTGCGGGCAGTGTGTGATGGCCTGCCCCACCGGGGCGCTGACAGAAAAAGAAAGTATCGACGAGGTGTTCTTGGCGCTGGCCGATCCGGAAAAGTTTGTCGTGGTGCAAACCGCTCCCAGCATCAGAGTCACCCTTGGCGAGGCCTTCGGCATGCCGGTGGGTACGGTGGTTACCGGAAAGCTGGCGGCGGCGTTAAGGCGGTTGGGCTTCGACCGCGTCTTTTCAACTGACTTCGGGGCGGATATAACTATCATGGAAGAATCGCACGAACTTCTGGAGCGGCTGAAAAAGAGAGAGCGGCTGCCGCTGATATCCTCGTGCAGCCCGGGCTGGGTCAGATTTTGCGAACACTTTTACCCCGAGTTTTTGAATAATCTGTCTTCCTGCAAGTCGCCTCAGGAGATGATGGGGGCTTTGATTAAAACTTATTTTGCCCAGAGAGAGGGAATCGATCCCGGGAAAATAGTCGTGGTCGCCGTTATGCCGTGCACCGCCAAAAAATTCGAGGCTGCCCGGAAAGAAATGGTCACCAGGGGCCTGCGGGATGTTGACTACGTTGTCACTACCCGGGAACTGGCCAGGATGATCCGTCAGGCCGGTTTGAACTTTTCAGAATTGCCGGATGAAAATTATGACCAGCCGCTCGGTATTTCTTCAGGGGCGGGAAATATTTTCGGCGGAACAGGCGGCTTGACCGAGGCTGCCGTCCGGACGGCTTTCGCCGTGGCCAATCCCGGTGCCAGGGAGCCTATTATTGAACTTAAGGAGTTGCGGGGCGTCCGCGGCATCAAAGAGGCGTCCATTGACCTGAAAAAAGGCGGAAAAATCAAGGTAGCCGTTGTGCACGGCACCCGCAATGCCAGGCGCGTGCTGGAAAGAATGAAGAGGGGCGAACATTTTGATTTCCTTGAAATCATGGCCTGTCCCGGCGGCTGCGTCGGCGGAGGCGGCCAGCCAATTTTCGGAACCCCCGAACACAGGGAACTGTCCGCGGAGTACCGGCGTAAACGCGCCGAAGCGTTATATAAAATTGATCTTGCTGAAAAACTGAGAAAATCCCACGAAAATCCCGCTGTAAAAGTTATTTATGAAGATTTTCTCGGACACCCGCTAAGCAAGAAAGCAAAAGAATTATTGCACACCAGCCATGCTGCCGAAGGCAGGATGCCGGATCTCAAGGCGCCTGCGTCAAGGCTGGTTGGCGATAAAAGACAACCGGCCCGCCTGATATATAATGTTCCTTTTAGCAGCAAAAGAAGAAAAAGCGTTTAAATATTGGGGAAGGGGTGTGAACATGAAGCGCAACGTTTGTATTGTCGGCATTCTGGTGGATGAAAGGGCGAACCGGGCGCCGGAAGTGCAGCAGGTGCTGACGAGGCACGGCTCACAAATTTTAAGCCGCAACGGTATTCCCGATCCCGGGCGCCAAAGAGGCATTATCACCCTGACCATGCAGGCCGATGATAATGAGAGGCAAGCATTGGAGAATGACTTAAAGAGAATTGATGGGATATCTGTTAAGTCATTTTGCCTGGCTGACGCTGTGGAGTAATGTATTTTAGCACAACACCCGCAAAGCCAGTAAAACACGGCTTTTGAAAATCCAAATACCATTAAACACATCTGTAATCACACAGGAACGCCAGCACGGGAAGGTACAAGCCGACCGAAGCGGCGTTTTCTGTTGTCCGGAAACATACAGAAAGGAGCAGCCGACATGAAAGAAAGCAACTAAATTCAGCAGCAAATCCCCCGCCGGCTTTAGTCGGTAGTGGTTGGGTTGTCAAGAAAAAATAATTCTTCGACAGTGGTATTTAACAGTCTTGCCAGTTTCATCGCTAATTCCAGGGAGGGGTTGTACTTATCATTTTCAATGGCTATAATGGTTTGTCTTGTCACATCAAGCTGATTTGCAATGTCTTCTTGACGCAATTTTAATTCCTTGCGCAGAGTTTTTATTTTATTCTTCATTGTTATTTCCGACCATTTTATGAGTCATATAAAGTTTGCTGCCAAAGAAAATGATATTTTGAGACGATAGCCTCATAGACTTAAAGTTTATTGTCATTTCCATTTCGTCCGCTTTTTTCATAGCAATCACTCCTCATAATAAATGTAAAACATTTTTTACATTTTTAAAATAGCACAACAAAAAGATAATGTCAAGAACTTTTTGCATTTATTTTTTAAAGAGTGGATTCCATTTGTATGTGGATTGGAAGAATGACGGCATTACAAGAGAAGAATACCACCGCATGAAGCAGGGTTTTGAGCAAAAGGAACAGGAACTATTACGGAGCGTTGACAATTTGCATGAAGAACAGGAAAATATGACAAAGGCGTAACTTCCAGTAGTGGAGCAGAGCGAAACGACCCGGCTGAGCCGGGTCGTTTTAGGTCATCGCGGAGCTGTTTCCTGCCGCTGTTGTCTACCTTTTAGACCGGAGAACCGTCCCCTGTCTTAACCACTTCTCTTTATTCCTCAACGGTAAATTCCCAATCAGCGCCGTCAATACCCTTGAAATTTACACCCGTGTCTTTTTCTTCAATATAATCCGCCTTTATGGTTACCTCAAAGGTGTCTCCGTTCTCCAGGGGATCCTCCAGAGTGATTATGAGGGTATCTCCGTCAATTTCAACATCTTCGATATCCACATATTCGTCGTCGCTCTGATTATAAACCTCTACGGCATTCAGCAGTTTCTTTCCGGAGATTGCCCGGATATCGCCGCTGAATTCCGCTTCGAGGACGTAAGTGTCTTCGTTAACAGTCTCGCCGTCCTCAGGGGTCAACCCGGCAATGCCAAAGGTTTCATCCGTGCTGAATTCCCACTCGCCGCCGCTGATTCCGTCGAAGTTTTCACCGGAGTCCTCTGCTTCGATAATATCGTCTTCAATGGTAACCCGGTATGTTTTGCCGCTTTCGAGGGACTCGTAAAGTTTTACGGTAAGGATTTTGCCCTCTATGGACACCTCGTCAATATCCACATTCGTATCGTCAGTCACGTTCTCGACAATGATTCCGTCCAGGACACTCTCCGTGTTATCTATGGCCTTTATGTCCATATTGAACTTGACCACTAGTTCAGCGGTATCTTCGTCCACGTCGTAGCTGCCGTCAGCGGGCTCCAGGCGCGCAATTTCCAGTTCTTCACCGTCGTTGTCGTCAGCCTCGCCGTTATCGGTATTGTCCAATAGAATCCTGTAAAGCACGGTTGCCATTTCCGCTCTGGTCACCGGTTTGTTGGGCTGGAAGAAGTTGCCCGGATAACCGACCATGTAGCCGCATTTATACATTTCCCCGACATAAGGCCTGGCGAAGTAGGGGATTTCGTCCATGTCCTGGAACGAGAACTCGCTATTCTCCTCCAAACCGGTTGCTCTGATGGCCCATATGGCCACCTCGTACCTTTTGGCAGGCGCCCAGCCATTTAAGTCTTCCGCCTCTTCTTCCGTCAATATTCCCTCGTTTACGGCAAAGTCAAGGCAGTCGGCCATCCAGGAGGGAACATCGCTGTCCCAGTCCCTGCCCGAGTCAAAAGTGCCGGTAAAACCGCACGCTCTCGAAATCATCATGATGGCCTCATATTTGGTTACATTGGCGTTTGGCCTAAAAGTAAAGTCGGCATATCCATTAATAATCCCGTACGAAGACATTACCTGAATCGGATTTGCCGCCCAGTGCGAATTAATATCAACCAGTTGAACAGCTTGCCGTTTGCCATAGTTAGTAAATTTCCAGTGTCCTTTCCCTTTCCCCTTTCCGGGATCGGCATAGGATGTTGCCGCTATCCCCAGGACTAAAAGCATTGTTAATAGCAAAGTAAACAAATTCTTTTTAAACAATCAGCACACCTCCGGATTAAGTATTCAAAAAGTAAAGAAAACAACGCAGTTTAATTTGCATCCCTCCTCTTCGGGACAGTCTAATCCTGGAACTTATCTCTTAAATTGTTATACGTTTTAAATAAATTTTTTGCAGGGTAATCGGCAAATTTTAAAGAGGGCTACAAACAAATAACCCTGGCTGGGCCGGGTTATTTGTTAAAGGAAAGGGGACACACCCTAACTTTTGGGTCAGAGGAATGTCCCCAATAATGTGACTTTGGGGTCGAGGAATGTCCCCCGCGAATGTGGTTACCGATTCAGGCGGAAGCTGAACGAGTTCACTTATGCGGGCGGTGAGGCATCTTTACCGCTGTTATTGTCCCCGGAGGCGGGAACAGCGATTTCAACGGGATTTTCTTCTTGGACAACTTCTTTATGATCAGGTTGTTCAGCCTCGTTGTTGCCGGTGGCGTCTTCATGGATATCATTCGTTTGAGCAGCGGGTCCGGGATCGGTTTTTTTCTCTTTCTTTACTTTTTTGTTGATGCTGGTACTCAGTTCCTTGGTTTTCTGGACTGTGGTGTCCCAGAACTGGCCGGTGGATTCCCGGATATTTTTAACGGTTTCCTGCAGACCGCCTTCGAGC
Organism: Pelotomaculum sp. PtaB.Bin117; assembly: GCF_002067195.1. NCBI lineage: Bacteria > Bacillati > Bacillota > Clostridia > Eubacteriales > Desulfotomaculaceae > Pelotomaculum > Pelotomaculum sp. PtaB.Bin117. Next base: position 23,931 of record NZ_MVQM01000072.1, read on the forward strand.
TTGAAGATATTATCGACACCTTCATCTGTTATAATCGTTACTTCTTTGCCAAGTGTGCGCACATGGGAAATATCGAGGAAGGCATGCCCTTTGAGCACACTGTTGAACAGGTTTCCTGAAAACTCCAGGCCGGTGATGGCGCCTGTTTCCAAGTCTACATAAAATTCGTCCACGTATCCCAGCACAGTTCCGTTTTCTGCCACGATCTTCGAACCGATGACGCCTATTTTATCCTTTAACAGCTTAACTATTTCCGACAGGTTGCCCGCCTTTTCCACGCAGGTGTTTTTTTCTATGGTGATGGCGTCGTTGCCGACACTGTGCACTTTATGATAAGGAATAAAACGCTGCTCTTTGAACCAGCCTTTTTGTTCAATGATCAACGCCGCTACTTTTTTACTGGCAGGATCAACTATTAATCCTTTCACGGTGCCGATCTGCTGGCCCTCTTCCAGGCTTATCACTGACAGGGAGGTAAAACGTTTACTCTTTTTCATTTTCTAGCACCTCAATTCCCCGAAAAATTTCTTGTCTAATCCATATTCATGGATCAGAATGATTATGACAAAAACAGGGAAAAATAATAACAAAGCAAGTATTCAGGAGTCAGAATATCAGGACGATAGATAAATCATGCTTTCATGCTGACTCCTGAACAGTGGGAAATTATATGTATGTATATTGATGTTAAATGCTCTTTCCTCCGTAGTCACACCGGGTTACAATAGGGTGGAGATTTGGATGCGGGGGATTGGTTATGAAATTGATTGTCGGCCTGGGTAACCCGGGAAGAGAATACGCTGAAACAAGACATAATGTTGGATTCATGGTTGTTGACCGCCTGGCTTCGGTACTGGGCATGACTGTCGGGAAGAAATTGTTTAAGGCGCTGGTTGGCCAGGGGCAAATAAACGAGGAAAAGGTTGTTTTGGCCAAACCCCAAACCTATATGAATTTAAGCGGTGACGCGGTAGGAGCGTTGCTGAACTGGTTTAAGCTGACAGCTGCAGACCTGCTGGTCATCTATGATGATCTGGACCTGGCGTGCGGAAAACTGCGCTTGCGGGCAGGTGGCGGTTCCGGGGGGCATAAGGGCATGCAATCGATTATCGCGGCGATTGGTACTGATAGTTTCCCCAGAGTGAGAGTCGGTATCGGCAGGCCGGCGGAGCCGGGGTATGAAACAGTGGATTATGTTTTGGGGCGTTTCAGCGGTGAAGAGGCAGAGGTATTGGAAGAAACGCTCGGTTTGGCGTCGGATGCCGCCATCTGCGCGGTACGCGAGGGTATGGAGCGGGCAATGAATCTTTTCAACAGAAGGTGAGTGTATCGCTGAATTCTATTGAAGGCTCTGGTCCTGTCCTGTTGTCTTTAGCCGGCGCGTTATTCGCGGCCGGGCTGGCTTGGCAGTTGAACCGCTGCAGGGCGTATTTGCCCGGCTTGAATATGGTTTATTATACGCCTTTGGTGGAGGAATTTGCCAAAACGGTCCCGGCCGTGTTAATTGGCGCCTCTTTGTTTTTTACCCATGTGTTTTTCGGGGTGGTTGAAACGGTCTGGGAGTTGTTTTCCCGGCGGCGCAACGGTCTTTACGCCGGGTTGGCGGCGCTGGCCGGCCACTCGATTTACGGGTTTATCACTGCCATGGCGTATGAGCGTTATGGCGCGGTGGCCCCCGCGCTTTTCGCCGGGTATCTGGCGCACGCGGCCTGGAATTTCACCGTTGCAAGCTTGGTCAACTATCATTGATGTCATTGGAGGAAGGGGAATGTTGTGATCTTTATGTTTGTTTGCGAAGTGCCGCGCCGCTATTGCCGGACAGTTGGATTTGACCGGTCCCGCACCCGCGGGCGCCGCCTTGACGGGTGGTGTGCGGCAAGATATAATAACGGTAAATACTGTTTGTGATGACTGTCGTGAAACAATATTTGGCGGATATGACAAAACCTTCTATAGCCAGCCTGTTATTAACTGATAAATTTGTTTTTTTAAAGTATCGGGACAAGAGGTTAGAGCTTTAGCCATGGGTATGCTAAAGCTCTTTTTGTGATGGGTTTCAAGGGAGGACATGTATGCGTGGTATTTTAAGACCTTTGCAGCGTTCTGCGGAATTTGTCAGCCTTGCGCAAGGAATAAAAAGAAAATTAAGAAAACAATTGGTTTATGGCCTGTCGGGTTCCCAACGCAGCTACCTGTTGGCCGGCCTGGCCGAGGAGACGGCGCTGAAGCCGATGCTGGTAATCACCCCGGGGGAGCGGGAGGCAAGTGTGCTGGCGGATGAGCTGGCCGGGCTTTTACCAGGTGTGTCCGTCAGGCAATTCCCGGCATGGGAACTGCTGCCTCATCATGTGCTGGCACAGAGCAAAGAAGTGACGGCACAACGCCTGCAGGTGCTGGAGGGGCTGTGCGCGGGTGAGCGTATGGTGGTGGTCACCCCGGTGGAAGCCTTGTCAAGACGGTTGATCCCGCCGGATGACTTCCGGGCGCCTGTTCTGCGCCTGGCGGTAGGGGAGCAGACAAGTCTGGAAGGACTTTTGACCGGTTTAATGGTCTTAGGCTATGAACGGGTTGATCTGGTGGAGGAGCGAGGCCAGTTTACCCTCCGGGGGGGGATTCTGGATGTCTTCCCCATGACCGCGCACAGGCCGGCGCGTCTGGAATTCTTTGATGACGAGGTGGATTCAATCCGCCGGTTTAACGTGCAGACGCAACGATCTGAAGAGAAAATAGAGAAACTGGCAATATACCCCGCGAGGGAACTGATCGTAGGCAGCGAATTGATTTGGCGGCATGCCCGGCGCGCCCTAATGAGCGAGTACAAGAATCAGGAACGTAAGCTTGGCCGGGCCGGTGACGCCGAAGCAGTCCGCCAACTCAACGAATTGGCCGGGAAGCTGCTGGAAGATGTCGCCGCTTACTTTAATGGAATTGAAAACTACCTGCCCTTTTTTTATGATGAGACGGTGACTCTTCTGGATTACTTGCCTGCCGGCGCCCTGGTTTTTGTCGATGACCCGGTGCGTGCCGGAGAAGTGGCGCGAAATGCGCAGCGGGAGCGCGCTGCGGTTAATAAGGAACTGCTGGCGAAAGGACGTCTGCTGCCTTCGCAATTTATGAACCACGTCGATTGGGACAGCATTGTTAATGAGCTTTCCTCCCGCGAGGTAGTCTACGGTTCCCTGCTGCCTCGTCTTACCCATCTTATGCAGCCTCAGAACACGGTTAATTTTCACGGCAAGACATTGCCCAGCTTTTTAGGCAACGTGGAAATGCTGGCCGGCGAAATAAAAGAATGGCGTAAATCAGGTTATGCCGTGGTGCTGCTGGTGTCAGGCCGCCAGCGATCGCAACAGCTTCTTGCCTCTTTAAAAGAATATCAAATTGACGCTTTTTATACGGGCTCGCTGGAAGGTCACGTGCGGGCCGGCAATGTGGTGATTTCAGCCGGCAGCCTGGTGGAGGGATTTGAACTTTCTGTCTGCCGGCTGGTGGTGGTTACCGAGTCCAATATGTACGGCCAGCGCAAAAAGAGCCACAAGGAAAGGAAACAGCTTGAGCGGCTGACTCCTTTTGTCGACTTGAAAGTAGGGGACTACGTGGTTCATGTTAATTATGGCATCGGCCGCTACCTGGGTGTTGTGCCCCTGACCATCGCGAATATCCGGAAAGAATACCTGCTGGTCAAGTATGCCGGTGAGGATAAGCTGTACGTGCCGGTCGACCAGGTTGGCTTAATTCAAAAGTATCTGGGCAGCGAAGGTGAGGCGCCGCGCTTGTCGCGTATGGGCGGCGGTGAATGGGCGCGGGCGAAAAACAGAGTTAAAGAGGCGGTCAGGGAGATGGCCCAGGAACTCCTGGCGCTTTATGCGGCCAGGGAAACGGTGCGGGGACATGGTTTCGGGCCGGATACGGTCTGGCAGCGGGAATTTGAAGAATCGTTTCCTTATGAGGAAACTCCCGACCAAATCCGCGCCGTTGAAGAAGTAAAAATGGACATGGAACGCAGCCGCCCGATGGACCGGCTGCTTTGCGGGGACGTGGGCTACGGCAAAACGGAAGTGGCGCTGCGGGCCGCTTTTAAAGCAGTGATGGAGGGCAAGCAGGTGGCCGTGCTGGTGCCCACCACCATTCTTGCCCAGCAGCATTACAACACCTTCCGGGAAAGGTTTGCCCGCTACCCGGTCAAAGTGGAAGTGCTCAGCCGCTTCCGGTCCGCCCGGGAGCAGCGCCAAATATTGCAGGGATTGGAACAGGGTACTGTTGACGTTGTCATCGGGACCCACCGGATGGTGCAGGAAGATGTGCGTTTCAAGGATCTCGGCCTGCTGGTCATAGATGAGGAACAGCGGTTTGGAGTGGCCCATAAAGAAAGATTGAAATTTATCCGCAAGAATGTAGACGTGCTCACCTTATCCGCCACGCCTATTCCGCGCACCCTGCATATGTCTTTAGTCGGGTTGCGGGATACCAGCCTCCTGGAAACCCCGCCTAAAGACCGCTACCCGATTCAGACTTATGTGCTGGATGAAGATCCGGTTTTATTCCGGGAATCCATCCGCAGGGAATTAGGGCGGGGCGGCCAGGTGTTTTTCGTGTATAACCGGGTTTTGGATATGGAGCGGGTGGTGCTGTGGCTGCGGGAGCTTGTGCCGGAAGCCAGAATCGCCATGGCCCACGGTCAGATGAAGGAAGATGACCTGGAGCAGGTGATGATGGATTTTCTGGACGGCAAGTACGATGTGCTGGTTTGCACGACCATTATTGAAAACGGGCTGGATATTCCCAACGTGAACACGCTTCTGGTCAAGGAGGCCGATATGATGGGCCTGGCCCAGCTATACCAGCTCAAAGGCAGGGTCGGCCGTTCCAACCGGCTGGCTTACGCCTATTTTACCTTTAAAAAGGATAAGGTGCTGGGCGAATCGGCGGAAAAGCGCCTGACCGCCATCCGGGAATTTACGGAACTGGGCTCCGGTTTTAAAATTGCCATGCGCGACCTGGAAATCAGGGGGGCCGGCAATATTCTGGGGGCTGAGCAGCACGGGCATATCGCGGCGGTAGGATTTGATTTGTACTGCCGTTTGCTTGACGAGGCTGTCAGGGAAGCCAAGGGCGAGAATGTCACCCAGGTGCCGGAGACCACCCTTGAGCTGCCGGTGGAGGCGTACATTCCAGACACGTATATACCGGATACCAACCAGAAGGTGGAGATTTATAAGAGAATCGCCGCTTTAGCCGCCCCTGCCGCTCTGGCTGATTTTGAGGATGAACTGGTCGACCGTTTCGGTGACCCGCCGGTAGTGGTGCAGAACCTGCTTGCGGTGGCAAAGGTGCGAATACTGGCCGGGCGGCTGAAGGTGAAAAAAATCAGCTTGCTGCCGGGTCAGTACCGCCTGCTGTTCGGCCGGGATCATCCTCTGACCGGCGAAGCGCTGGTGGCGGCCGGCCGGCGTCACTTGAACGAGGTAAAGTTCAGCAACGTGGGGGAAGAATTTGAAATAAAACTAAAATTTGCCGACCGCGGTTACGGTGATGCTCTGGTTCTGCTTAAACGGCTGGAAGACTTCTTAGCGGTTTTGGGAGGTTGCGGACGGGAGTATAACCATTCTGCCGAGGGTTCGCCGGAGGTTGTCACGAGCACGCGTGTTAATGTATAATTTCATTATCTGAAAGGAGATGGGGTATTGCATAAAAAAATTTTGCTGCTGGCTGTGCTGATAGTCTTTGCTTTAGCCGGTTGTAACCAGGATGTGGTGGCGACGGTCAACGGTGAGAAAATCACCGGCGCCGAACTGTCCCAGCGAGTTGACGAAGCTAAGGCCAGCCTGGAAAAGCAAGGCTTTGATTTCAGCGGGGACCAGGGTCAGACTTTAACGGAAAATCTCAGGAAGCAAGCTCTTGAGGAGATGATTAATGACAAACTGATGCTGCAGGAAGCCAAAAAGTTCGGCGAACTGACGGAGGAACAGGTTCAGGATAAAATAAAACTTTTAAAAGCGCAGTTCCCGACCGCGGAGGAGTACGATTTGTATCTGGCTCAATTAAAAATGAGCGAAGAAGACGTGGCCTATCTTTTAAACCTGCAGGAACAGGTGACCAAAGACGTCCCGCCGGTATCCGAAGATGAAGTGAAAAAATATTATGATGATAACAAAGAACAGTTTGCTCATCCTGATCAACTGCAGGTGCGCCACATCCTGTTCTTTGTCGACGACGGAACTAAAGGCTACCCGTTTCAGCACAGCGACGCTGAGGCCAGGCAAATGGCTGAAGACGTCATTGCCCAGTTAAAGCAAGGAAAGGACTTCGCCGAACTGGCCAAAGAGAAATCGGAGGACAGCGGCACGAAGAGCGGCGGCGGGCTGTATACTTTCAGCGCGGATAGTAATACTGACAAGGAGTTCTCAGACGCCGCGTCCGCGCTCGGCCAGGGAGAATACACCCAGGCCCCGGTGAAGACTGAATATGGCTACCACGTAATTAAAATGGAGAAAAAAATAGCCGCGGGGCAGTATTCCTTCGAGGAGGTAAAGCAACGTCTCACCGAAGAATTAAATCAAGAAGCGATAAGTAAAAAATTTAGCGACATGATGCAGGAAGTTAAAAATAATGCTAAGATCACAAATAAGCTCACGGATAATGAAGAGAACATAACTCAGCAGTAAAAGCAAACAAGATTTGAAAATTATGATTAGCTATTGGAAAAAAATGAATAAACGTTTCCTTTCCGATATATACTATCATTGAAAGTTATTCCGTGAGCATTTGCAGACAAAGGAGGGAAGGGAAGCTTATGAAAGCTACGGGCATAGTACGCCGTATTGATGATTTGGGAAGAGTCGTTATTCCTAAAGAAATAAGAAGAACATTGAAAATACGTGAGGGCGATCCGCTGGAAATTTTTGTTGACCGGGAAGGTGAGGTAATTTTAAAAAAATATTCACCGATAGGTGAATTGGGGGATTTTGCCAAAGAGTATGCCGATTCGTTGTATGAAGCTTTGGGACACATCGCCTGTATCGCGGACCGGGACAATATAATTGCTGTTTCCGGCGCCTCCAAAAAAGAATTTTTAAACAAACCGATCGGGAACGCTGTGGAAAAGGTAATGGATGAGCGCAAGGCCGTAGTGATCAATAACCCGGGGGAAGACCCGTTTTGCAAAGATTGCCTGACCATTGAAGAAGGTGAATGCAGGTATTCTTCCGAAGTTATTGCTCCGATTATTGCAGAGGGAGACCCAATCGGGGCGGTTATTTTGGCCACTAGGGAACCAGAGCTGAAAATGGGTGAAATGGAGTTGAAGCTGGCTGAAACCGCCGCGGGTTTCCTGGCTAAACAAATGGAGCAGTAGACAATGTGGCCTTACAAGGGCCACTTTTTTGTTGTTCGGCGCATTGTATGCCCAAAGGCCGCCGACAGTGAAGTCGTTCTTGAGAGTTAGTGAAAGGAGCACCGTTAACATGCCTCTGCAAGCCGGTATAACCATTACGGGGCTGGGCCCCGGAGCGCCGGGTGACATTACCATGAGCGCCTGGAAGGCGCTGAGATCCTCCACCTGCACCTTTCTGCGGACAGCCAGACATCCTGTAGTCAGTTGGCTCGTTAAGGAAGGGATTTCATTTTTCACTTTTGATTATCTGTACGAGCAGTCCCCCGGTTTTGAGGATGTCTATGAGGGTATTTGCCGGGCAGTGATCGCGGCGGCGCGCCGCGAACCCGTGTTATACGCCGTTCCGGGCCACCCGCTGGTGGCTGAGGAGTCGGTTCGCCTGATTGTGGAGGCTGCGGAGCGGGAAGGTGTCAGTATCCGTATCCAGCCGGCCTTAAGCTTTCTTGACGTTATTATCGCCGCGCTCAGACTGAATACCGGCGCCGGATTACAGGTAGTCGACGGGCTGCGTATTGACGATAATATGCCGCTGCCGGCCAGGCCCGCTGTAATCACTCAGGTATACAGCCGGCTGGTGGCGGCAGACGTTAAAATATCGCTTCTCGAAAATTATCCGCCCGGGCATTTGATCACCGTGGTGCGAGGAGCCGGCATACCGGGTGAGGAAAGGATTGAAAATATACCTCTGCGGGGGTTGGACAGGCTGGCATGGGTGGACCATTTGACAAGCCTGTATGTACCGGCAGTCGGAAGTCAGAGGGCGGAGAGCGGAGAGCAAGGAAAGAACGAAGCAGGTATGGATGATGGAGACGGGTCGGCTGGACAAGCGTTCAGGGATGGGGAAGAACCTGGCGAAAGCGGGGGCGTGGAGGTGGTTAATGCCGGGCGCCGGACGCTGCACGTCAGCCGGCGTGCCTGCCGCTTTCCTTTGGACCCGCTGGTTGACCTGCTGGCGAGGCTGCGTGGCAAAGGAGGCTGCCCGTGGGACCGGGAACAGGACCACCTCACTTTGAGACCGTATCTTCTGGAGGAAACGTATGAAGTGATGGAAGCCCTTAATGAAGAAGATATGTATAAATTGTGTGAAGAACTGGGAGACTTATTACTACAAATAGTATTTCACGCGCAGATTGCCGCGGAAAACCGGTTTTTTGACATGAACGATGTTATCGGCGGT
>NZ_MVQM01000073.1:0-8329 GCF_002067195.1 Pelotomaculum sp. PtaB.Bin117
GCAGATTAAGGCGTTTATTGATAGTATAGGTGGAGTGGTATAAGTGGTCGTAAGTCCTTCTTTCAAGACAACCAGCTTATTTAAGCAAATGATGGCCGAGTATCATGAGCGGGGTGTCGCCGCCAAGGAAAAAGGCATCCCTGTGGCCTGGGTAACAGCTACTTTTCCGGTGGAAATAATTTATGCCGCCGGCTTATTTCCGTATTACCCGGAAAATTTCGGCGCCCGCATCGCGGCTAAAAAAGTCGCCGATCGTATATCCGCGGCCGCGGAGGAAAAGGGCTATTTCCCCGACCTCTGCGCTTACGCCCGGTGCGGGATTGGAAACGCTTTTTCTGTTGAACGTCCGGTTGGTGAGGTCTTGAAGCCGGACGTGGTTTTTTGCTCCAACGCCCAATGCGGCAGTTTGCAGAAGTGGTTCGAAGCGGCAGGCAGGTATTATCAGGTGCCGTTTTTTCTGATTGACACGCCTCTTATTGAGAATACGCCGACTACTTTGATCAAGCGGTACATTGTTGAACAATTGCATGAATTACTGGATTTTCTTGAGCTTTATACGGGGAATACGTTTAACTTCAGCCGTTTGGCTGAAGTTATATCCTTATCTAACGAAGCCTGCCGCTTGTGGAATGAAATTCTTAATATGGCGGCGTTAAAGCCCGCTCCTTTCGGCTATTTTGACGCTTGTTACCACCTGGCGCCCATCGTTGCCTGGAGGGGTACGAAATGGGCTGTTGATTACTACAAGGAACTGAAAAAAGAGTTGGAAGAAAGGCTGGATAACAATGTTTACGTTATCTCTGACGAGCGGTATAAGCTTTACTTTGACCATATCCCGGTGTGGCCGAGATTGCGCTGGTTCTCAAATCTGCTGATGGAAAGAAAAGCGCTGGCGGTTGCTTCTCAATATACCCACTCATGGGCATGGCGGTTTGATCTGAACAGGCCACTGGAAAGTCTTGTGAAAAATTATACGGAAGTGTTTATCAACAGGGGTTATGAGTACCGGCTCCAGCAAAAAATCATTTTAATGAAAGAGTTCAAGGTCGATGGATTTATCTTGTTTTCTAACCGCAGCTGCAAGCCGAAAGCGCTGGGTCTATATGACAAGTACCAGATTATCAGTGACCGCACCGGGTTGCCCGGGGTTATTTTTGAAGCGGATATGTCGGATGAGCGTTATTTTGATGAGGAATACATCAAGAAACTTTTTGCTGAGTTTTTTGACCGGCTTGAGCATAATTCGAATTGAGCGCGGTTGAGAGGATATAATTGCAACGGCTCGGTAATTACTCTGATTCCCGGAATAGGGGTTTTTTCTTTTTTTGTCCTTTTTTAGCACATGATGCTGATTCAAGAGAGAGGGGTGGGGATTGCCGGGTTACGGCGCAGGATGGATATGAAATTGTATTAAGTGATACAAATTTGGTTTTGGTTCAGGATGTGCCCGGCAGGATTATGCCTTTCCAGGCAGAAGTATAGAGATGGACAAAATAAAGGCGCATAGGCGGCCATGCCGCCAATTTTTTCCATGAAATGAAATCCTCCCCCGGCATTTGTAGAATTGGTCCGTGCCGGCCGGCTTGGCCGCAGGACGGGGGCGGGGTGGTATGATTATCAAAAGCAGGAAGGAGGTGGCCAAAGCGAACAACGGAGATAGGTCTTTCATTGTTGCGTATGGTCAAACCCCTATCACTTGGCAAGCCGGCAGGTTTTTTAGCTGATTTTTGATCATGGTTGTTCGCACCTTCTCAAGATGAGGTGTATGGCTTTATTTAAGAATAAATGTGTATAGTAATTACTCAGGAGTCAGAGCAGGTATGAGAGAATACGATTTAAATAAATCATTGCCATTTTCAGCCATCTGATGGTGAAGCGAAGCTTCATGGGGGTCTGACTGCTGAATTGCGAATGCCTGAATAGTAACGTGGTATCAATACTTGGTAGAGGTGGTTGTCTGATGAAAAAAATAATGTCCGGAAATGAAGCTTTTGCCTATGGCGCCTACCTGGCTGGGATAAAAGTAGGCGCCGGTTATCCCGGTACGCCTAGTACCGAGGTTTTAGAAAATTATTCGCGTTATCCCGGCGCGTACGCGGAATGGTCGCCAAATGAGAAAGTAGCGATGGACGTGGGGATCGGGGCGGCTTTAGCGGGGAAACGCGCGCTGGTAACCATGAAACATGTTGGATTAAATGTGGCGGCGGATTCCCTGTTTACCGTGTCCTATACCGGGACGAGCGGCGCCCTGGTTATCGTCAACGCCGACGATCCAAGCATGCACAGTTCACAAAATGAGCAAGACAACAGGCACTACGCCAAAGCTTCCAAGGTAGTCATGCTCGAGCCGGCGGATTCTGAAGAAGCCAAGCGTTTTGTTAAAATCGCCGTCGATATAAGTGAGATGTTCGATACACCGGTTATTTTGCGGTCAACTACCAGGCTGTCGCATTCCAAGTGTGTCGTTGAATTGGAAGATGAGCCGGCTGATGTCGCAGTGGAGCCGGCCGCTTACGAGCGTAACGCGTCCAAGTATGTAATGGTGCCGATGAACGCCCGCCAACGCCGCCTGGTAGTGGAGGAAAGGCTGAAAAAACTGGCGGAGTACGCCGAAACAACGCCTATCAATTATATTGAGCCGGGCAGCGGCGATATCGGTGTTATTGCCGCGGGAGTGAACTACCAGTATGCCAAAGAGGTTTTTCCGGAAGCGACCTTTTTAAAACTGGGGATGGTGTACCCCTTGCCCGAGCGGTTGATCCGCGATCTCGCGGGGCGGGTGAAGCAAGTTGTCGTGGTGGAGGAACTGGACCCTTTCATCGAAGAGCATGTGCGGCTGCTTGGCATTCCGGTCAAGGGAAGAGAAGTGTTTCCCGGCATAGCCGAATTCAGCCAGGGAAGAATTAGAAAGCACGCGGCAGCCACGGGGCTTGTGCCCAAGGAAGCCGATACCCCGATATTTCAGACTTCGCAATTGCCGGTAAGGCCGCCGATGCTTTGCCCCGGTTGCGCCCACCGGCCGGTATTTTACGCTTTGCAGCGCCTCCGCGTGGCGGTAATGGGCGATATCGGGTGCTACACCCTGGGCGCCGCGCCTCCGCTTGGCTCCATGCATTCCTGCATCTGTATGGGCGCCAGCATCGGCAACGTGCATGGCGTTGACCGGGCTGGAGTAAAAGACCGCACCGCGGCGGTTATCGGTGACTCAACCTTTTTTCACAGCGGTATCGCGCCGCTGATTAATTTGATCAGCAATGGCGGCAACAGCACGGTCATTGTCGTTGACAACCGGATCACGGCCATGACCGGTCACCAGCCGCACCCCGGCACCGGCTGGACGATGATGGGCAAAGAGGTGCCCAATGTCAGTATCGATGCCCTGGCGCGCGCAGTTGGATTTAAAAAGGTGGACGTGATCAATCCTTATGATTTCAAACTTGTTATGGATACTATCCGGGAGCATACGAGTTCGGACGAACCTTCGCTGATTGTTTCACAATATCCCTGTGTGCTCAATATCAAGGAAAAGAAACCGGCTCCGGCAGTGGACCTGGATGCCTGCAACGAGTGCGGCAACTGCCTCCGTATCGCGTGTTCACCGATGACCAAGGTGGACGGCGGGGTAAGGATTGACCCCGCTCTCTGCATCGGCTGCGGTTTCTGTGCCAGTGTGTGCAACCAGGGCGCCATTAAGGTTCCTAATTGAGGAGGTATGCAGCATGAAAAATAAATACGACTTCCTGTTTGCCGGGGTCGGCGGCCAGGGGACTATCCTGGCCAGTGATATACTCTGCGAAATTGGCCTGCGTTGCGGTTATGATGTTAAAAAATCCGAAGTGCACGGAATGTCGCAGCGGGGCGGAGCGGTGGAAAGTCATGTCCGCTGGGGAGAGAAAGTTTATTCACCGCTAATTGAGGAAGGGAAAACTGATTTCCTGCTGGCGTTCGAAATGCTTGAAGCCGCCAGATGGCCCCATTATACAGCGGCAAATACGGTCGCCATAATCAACCGCCACCAGATCTTGCCGCCGAGTGTCAACCTCGGACAGGCCCAATACCCGGAGGAAAAGGAGATTGAAAGTATTCTTGCCGGCACCGGAGCGAAGGTTGTCTGGGTAGACGGAGCGGCAAAGGCGCTGGAATTGGGAAACGCCGCTCTCGGCGGGGTGGTTTTGCTTGGCGCCCTTTCCATATATTTAGACGAGCCTGTTGAGGTGTGGGAAAAAACGATAGCCGAACTTGTTCCGGCTAAATTTAAAGAACTGAATATCAAAGCTTTTCAAGCAGGCAGGGAATTAATGCAAAAATAGGCGGCTATTTAAGTTATCTCACCTGAGTTGACGGCGCTTGCCCGGCGGCTGGTACGCGAGCCCGCGGGCAGGTGCTTTCACCTGGGTAAGCGACCTTTGGGCATACATAAACGGCGATTTTAAGGCCTAATTCAAGGAGCGAGTGAGTCCGGGGATTAGTGATGGATCAAGGGAGGGTATAAAAAATGGCGTTTTATGAGTTTGAGGGAAAAAAGCCTGTTGTTGACGAGAGTAGCTATGTGCACCCGGAGGCCACGATCATTGGCGACGTTACGATTGGAGAAGGCTGCTATATCGGTCCGGGGGCAAGAATCCGGGGGGACTGGGGGTCTGTCGTAATAGGTCCCGGCTCTAATGTGCAGGAAAATTGCGTTATCCATGTGCTTCCCGGGGAAACCGCCATACTTGGTCCCCGAAGCCATATCGGTCATAGCGCTATTCTGCACACTCCCAGGCTGGGAGAGCATGTGCTGGTCGGCATGGGTGCGGTAATTATGGATTTTGCCACTATCGGGGATGGATGTTGTATCGGGGCCGGCGCCGTGATCACCGCGAAGACGAATATACCGCCCGGCAAGCTGGTGGTTGGCGCGCCGGCTAAAGCCGTGGCGGACATTAAAGATGAAATGCGGAAATCGCTTGAAGAAGCAACTGGCTATTACCTGGCGTTGCCGCCCCGCTGTCACCAGTCTTTAAAGCAGGTATCGCCTGAGGATTGCCGGGCGGCTCGGGACTCCTAAGTATTAAATTTTTTTCTTTGCTTGATATTTTCCGAAATTGCCTGGGAACGGCTTTTTACACCCATCTTGCGGTAGATGCTGCGGAGGTGGGTTTTTACCGTGTCCACAGCCAAGTGGGTTTTTGCCGATATTTCCTTGTTTGACAAACCCTGGCTTAGGTATTTAAGAATTTCACCTTCCCTGGGAGTAAGATTCTTGTTATCATCTCTTGCTGGTAAACTGGAATGGTTGAAAGAACTTTGGGCGATCCGGGCGTAGTCGTTAACCAGTTGATCAATCAAGGACGGGTCAATGACCATTTCGCCGCGGAAGGCCTGGTGAATACTTTCCACGAGCTTTTCTTGCGACGCCTGCTTCAGCATATATCCGGTAGCCCCGGCTTGCAGGGAAAGCCTGACCGACTCCGCGTCTTCAAATATGGTAAGCATAATTATTTTTATTCCGGGTACAAGGGAGGTAATTTCACGAGTGGCTTCAATGCCATTCATTTTTTGCATTTTTATGTCCATAAGAATAACATCGGGAACATGGCGTGTAACGAATTCCAACGCTTCTTCAGCGTTCGAACAGCAGCCGATAATATCAATATCCTGTCTTGGCCCCAGCATTGCGACCAGACCTTCGCGGATCATGGGGTGATCATCAACAATCAGCAGCTTGATATTGGACAATGTAAAACCCCCTTAGTTGGCAAGCGGAGTAGGTACGTAGACTGTAACAGTCGTACCCCAACCGAGCTGGGAGTCTATTTTAAAGGTTCCCCCTAACAAGGTGAGCCGCTCCTGGATATTGGCCAGACCCAGGTGGCCGTACAAGTCATCCCGGCTGGGAGGAGTTAAGTTGAAACCGATGCCGTTGTCCTTAACCACAAGCACAGTGTTATTCTCATCGTTAGCCAGGGTAACATGGACCCTGGTGGCCTGAGAATGTTTGATTACGTTTGCCAGGAGTTCCTGCACGATGCGGTACAGCGTTAACTCAAAATTAGCCGGCAGCGATTGTTTTTGGTTTTTCATGACCAGTTCAAAATCTATCTGGCTCTCTTCCTGCAACGTGCGGATAAGCGCCCGGAGCGCGGGGCCGAGCCCGTAGGTGTCGAGCATCACCGGCCTTAGATTGTAAACTATCCTGCGTATTTCCTGAATTTGCTGTCCAAGCAAGTCTTGTATTTTGAATAGTTCGTTTTTATTGTTATCGTCGGCGCTGGTGGATATGGCGAGCAACTGGACCCGGTACCAGATTCCCAGCAAGGCCTGGATGGCCCCGTCGTGGATCTCCGACGCGACTCTTTTACGCTCGTCTTCCTGCGCGCAAATCAATTTTTCCAAAAGCTGCTGCAGCAGCTTTTCTTTTTTGGCCAGGGTATCCACGAGCCTGGTATTTTCCATGGCAATCGAAGTTTCTTTGGCGATTGCGGA
The DNA here is from genome assembly GCF_002067195.1 of Pelotomaculum sp. PtaB.Bin117. Taxonomy (NCBI): domain Bacteria; kingdom Bacillati; phylum Bacillota; class Clostridia; order Eubacteriales; family Desulfotomaculaceae; genus Pelotomaculum; species Pelotomaculum sp. PtaB.Bin117. The sequence goes on from NZ_MVQM01000073.1 coordinate 6,469, forward strand.
AAATATGGCCACCTCCTCATGGTCGAACTGCTTATCCTGGGCCGGCCGGTCCACTTGCATAATCCCGAGCATATTGTTCTTTGAAATGAGCGGAATCAGGAGCACTCTCGCGTAAGAAAAATTTTTGATAATTTCCGGTGGAAAACCTTTTTCAATATTGTCCGGGGTCAACATCACCGGCTGTTGATCACGCATCGCTTTGATAAAGGCCGGGTATGGGGCAAGACCTTTTTGCGCCCTGAATTTCTTTTTGAGTTTTTTATCGAAGCTACCCACGCCGACAGCCGGTATAATCGTCTGATCGGTTTCGTTAAATAAGAAAATGGCACAGCGGGCGTGAAAAAGATCGGCAGTAATTTGAGACACTATATGCAGAATTTGGTTTAAATTCAACGATGAACTGATGGTGCCTACTGTTTCCAGCAAGATGGACAATTTCCTTAAATTTCGGTCTTTTTGCCTGCCGAAAACAGAATCTTGAATGATATTGATGATATGAATGCCAAGCGAGGTAGCTTTGTTTAGATAATTTTGCGCTGTTGCGGGTGAGGCGCTGAAAACGCCGATTTCCATTTTGCTGGCGGGGTCGCAGGCCCGCAGAATGACAGGGATTGTGGTGAAAGAAGAAGGCTGTAAAGAAGCCATTCTTTCCGCCGGATTGTGGCTCGCGCCGAATTGTTCCATATACTTTTTGTAAAAATTACCTGTCGCCGGCTGTTTCTCACACAAACCTTTTCTGGAAACTTGCAGGCAAGCGGTTTGTTTGTTGTTGATGTACAAAATTAGTCCTGCGTGCGTAAATTCAAACGAATCGACAGAAAAGCTTAAAGCTTCCTTTATGGCGGGACATGTTTTTTTAATGTTGTTGAAGCTGGAATTAATTTTGCATACCATGAGCAATTCGGGATGTTCCACATTGCTTTCGGCCATGCTTAATCTAATCACCACCGTGCGGCAGATTCCAAAAATTAAGCCTGTTCCGCCATATTTCATTATAAATAATTTGACGTTCTATTAAAAATCCCTTCAAAATAATTTGTCCAATTATCATACACTGTATGTTTTATGGACAGAATAGATAATTCATAACCGCTTGAGATTCTTTTGATATTTTAAATTTAAAGGCGTAAAGAGTCAACTGCTGTTTGGATTTAAAGATATTTTTGCGCCTTTAAGTGAAAAAAAATATATTTAATATACTTAGTGAATATTAGTACAAAGTTGCAATTAGCGTATAATAAGTTTATAATTCAATTAGTGTTACATAGGGCCTGATAAAATATAAAAAGGAAGCAGGTCAAGTTATATTTTTGCATTTTTTAAAAATTATGAAAAGGGGGGCCGTTTAGCTTTGATTTTTAAAGGTGTACTTAAAGGAAAGGTAGCAATTGTTACCGGGGCGAGAATGGGTATCGGTGAAGCAATTTCAGTAGGTTTGGCACAAGCGGGAGCAGACTTGATGCTAATAAGCCGCCGTATTAGTGAAGAAGATGAGGTTGTTAAGAGCTGTAGGGCGGAAGGCGTCAAAGTGGAAGTCATGCAAGTTGACGTAGCGAACCGCGAGCAAGTGGATGCGATGGTCGCTAGCACCCTGGAAAAGTTGGGCAAGGTTAACATCCTGTTCAATAACGCGGGAGTCAGCAAACCTGGAATGCTCTGGAATATAACTGATGATCAGTGGGACATGGTAGTGGATGTCAACCTCAAGGGAACATTTAACTGCATCGCCGCCGTGGCCAAGCCAATGATGGAACAAAAGAGCGGGGCGATTATTAATGTCACATCATCAGCCGGTCTGCTGGGCACAATCGGACAAGTTAACTATACGGCAGCGAAGGGTGGAGTTTTGGCTTTGACGAAG
>NZ_MVQM01000074.1:0-5925 GCF_002067195.1 Pelotomaculum sp. PtaB.Bin117
CGCCATTTCACCCCGGGTTAGAGTATCCAGCGGCCGGAAGGTGCCGTCCGGGTAGCCGGACATGACGTTTGCGTTTACAACCGCGTTAACTAGAGTTCTCTCTTCAAGTTTTAACATATCCAAATCGGAAAGAGTTTTCGCGGAAGCTGAGTTCACCTCTGTCGTTGGATCATTTTCGGCAGGCGCTGATTTATCTCCAAGAGATGGCGGCACAAGGTACATGGCCCGCGCTAATAGCTCCGCCACCTCAAGCCGGGTGACAGGTCCAGCGTAATCATAACCCTCCGGGTCATCCGGCGCAAGAAACCCTTTTTCCACTGCCAGACCAATATAGGACTGGCCCCAGGGTACCTTGGGCATTTGTTTTGTTTTCACACTGCTAGTTGAATTCGCGTTCCTCTTTTTTTTGCTATTTCCAGCAGCAGCCATTTTCTCGGCCTCCGCGGTAAAACCACCTGAACGGATGATTAACACAACTGTTTCCAGCCTGTTGACCAGTTGATCCGGTTTAAAAGTATGATCCGGGTAGCCTTTGACCATTTCCAGGGCGGCTAAACGTGAAATATCGCTCCGCGCCCAATGGCCATTTAAATCTTCAAAAAAAATAACATTCTGAACCGTCGCCGCCTGGACTGGAACACTGTAAATACATGAAAAAATTACCATGATTAACAATAAGATATCCAAAAAGTACAAGGAAGAACAACATTTTCTCCATTTTCTTTTATTACACATCTTTATCCTCCATCAGACACAGGTGGTTCATCTTTAATTTTATAAATGCTCCCCGCATCCGTTGTCACATAAAGATACCCGCCGGGCCCGGCCAAAGGTTGCATGGATACCTTGCCGTCGAGAGAAAAATCCCAATCAAATCGTCCTAGAGGGGTCACTGCCAGCAAGCGTTTATCTTCAGTTCCCACGTAAACACGCTTGCTGTTTTCATCCACCGACGGCCGGGAAATGGCCTCGTTAATATTTTGATGCCATACTTCCGTACCGTCGTCTTGATTTAGAGCGTAAAGCCTTCCCCCTGCGGAAAAGTAAAGCAGGCCATGTTCCGAGATGGTAGGCGCTGTCAGGCCGTCGAATGCCACCTGATAACTCCAGCGAGGTTTACCGTCTCCTTTGCTGCCGAATGCGTAAACCATCCCCTTATTCAGCCGGTCTATTTTTTGGGGATTCACAGTGGCATAAATCAAACCGTCCTTGCCGGTAACCAAATTGGCTCCCTTAATATCGCCAAGTGAATATCGCCAGAAAATCTTTCCCTCCCCGCTCAGCGCTATCAGAGAAAATCCTTCTTTTTTCTTGCCCAGGACGACAAAAACAGCCTGGTCGTTTCCCGCGCTGGCTAAAATTTCCCAGTCAGTCTCAAGCTGGGTGCTGCCGGTGTTTCCTTGGCCCCACTGCATTACCATCCATTTATAATGTCCCTCAGTGTCAATAGCATATAGCGCTGACGGCATGCACAAGTATAACAAATCCTTGGGGCCGGTGGTCAGATGAACCGCTGATTTGCTTTTACCCTGATAAACTTTGAAGTTCCATCCCATGCTTCCATTTAATTTTATCTCCTGGATCAAAGCATCGCCCGGCATAAATATTGAACCATAAGGGTCAAACACCGGCCGACCCGATTTACTACCGCCCGGTCCGGCAGCCTCCCATAGTTTGCGTCCGTTTTCATCCAGCACAACCAGCTTGTTTCCAGATGGCGCATAAAACAAGCCGTTAGGACCCAATTGCAGTTCTGATGTCAGTTTGCCTATTTTAGCCGCCTGCCAAACCACATGGGGCGACCACCTGTCAGAGCATTCTGCGGACAGGGCAGGGGCGGCAAAAAATAAAAACAATGCAATTGCTAAAACAATCATCTGGTTCATTCCCATACATCCTTACTTAAAAAACCATAAATGAATGCCTGGCTAATAAATGGCCACAAGAGACTAACGGTATTTTTCCAATGTTCATTGTATTAAGCGCTCACAGGCATCCAGCAACCTTTCCAGCAAAACGATCATCTCCCCGGCTGTGACCGGATCGCCCGGCGCAAATAAGCCGCCTGTCCGGTCGTGGAAAAGGCCCGACGCCGTTGTTTCAACAACGGCATCGACCGCCCAGGCGGGTATATCGCCTGCGTCCGTGTAAGGCAATTGCGAAGACGAACCAGTTTTAATCCCAATGTCCCGCTGGAAGGCGGCAAGGACCACTGCCATCTCAGCGCGGCTTAAGCTACCCGTTGGATGGAAACTGCCGTCAGGATAACCGTTAATGATACCTCGTGCCCGCGCCTCAGCCACGGCAGGACGAAACGGCATCGGAATACCCTCCGTGTCTGTAAATGATAGCGGCCATTCGCTGGTCTCCGGCCAGTTCAGAAATCGCGCCAGCGCTGCAACAGCCTCCACCCGCGTCAAAGGCAAACTGGATAGGCTGCTTACTTTACTTCCCGGCGCTTGGTCAGCCATAGCCTGCTCCAACACTCCAATGACAGCTTTTTGTACAACGCCGCTTCCGCTGCTGCCTCCACTGTCCAGAAGGTTTATCTTCTCGCCGGAGACACCTCCAGTTCGCCGGTCCACAGCCACGATGGTTAAATTATATGTCTCTTTATTGTCCTGCTTATGGAAGTAGTTGAACCTGCCCGATTCGTCCAAGGTAATCGCTTGTTTAATGCCCTCTTGCCCCCATATGTAAATTACGGTATTGTGGCCGGCCCTGCCGGTTACCGCCAAACAGCCTTGCAGCGGAATGGCGGAAGCAAATAACAGCGGCTGCGTAACTGTTGAGTGAGCATTAACCGACACCAGCACATTTCCGGTCGGTAGAGGAGCAGTGGCATACTCCAATTCAACCTGCTCGCCAGGAAGGAGATCTCCCGGCAACACTTGGTAACCGTTTTTATAATAACGGGTTAGACCGGAAAAACGGTATTGTCGGCCTCCCACAGTGGTGATAATGCCTTCAGCTTCATTGTATTTTAAGAATGTACTCTTATCATAAAAATTTTCTTCAATATCCAGCCGCCATACTTCTTTCCCAGCCGGGTCTGTTGTAACCCTGACCAAGCTCCCCGCGGCTATAGCGTCATCTAGCGTCCTGACACCCCAGCGGTAGATGACGGTATCCGGAGTCAGAAAAAAGGAACGGTAGCAGACGTTATTATCCAGAAGGTAGAGTTCCCTGTTTTTTTTGGTAAAATCAATTATCTTTCCGTAAAGAACGCTGCTGTATGCCACCAGGCCGATAGCCTCACCGGTGTCCGGCAGGAGCACGGCTGTTACATGATCTCCTTTCTCGATCGCTTCAAAGCTGGAAATTTCCCTGTCTCTCTTTACCGGCGCGCCCGGGAAGATCCGGATGGAAGTCCCGTTCTCCATCCGGATCTCGCTGCTGGAAGCGACAATATCCTTTACCGTGCCTAGGGTTACCTTCCGCTTAACGGCCAGGTACTGCACCTCGCCGCTGGATGGCGCCAGGTGCAGGCGCACGGGCATTCCCGGCAGGGCTTCTTCCAGTTCATCCAGGGCGCCGGTGCCGAAGGGCATATCCGCCGTTTCTGAACCGGTATAACTGTCCTCGTAAGAACAAACCGCGTTTTTAGTAAGACGATAAGTCCCCCCGTTTGCCTCAAGGACGATTATTTTCCGCCCGCCTTCATTACGCAGTGCCGAAACAACACCTGCACGCTCAGTATAACCGGCGCGAACTTGCCGGATTTTCTGGTCCACCGGATTGACCACCGCGCCGACTTCCACTCCCGCCGGCAGTTCGCCCGGCGCCACAGGTTGGTTGTTCAACATGATCCCCCCGATATCGCCAGGCAGGCTGTAACCTCCCAACCTGACGGACGGATTGATTTCCGTAAATACAGTCCCTCCAGCCGTATTAAGAGCTTTTACCCCGGTGGCGCGCCACAAGCGGGCTGTCAAGTAGGCCCGATGAGGAGTGCGGTACACTTCCGACCCCGGAAATAGGTGGCTTGTATCTGCCGGAACGATGTTGTCGTTAACAAGGTTTATCATCGGCAGGTCTGCCAGGCCAAATGATTTACCATCCGCCAGTTCTATCGACCTGCCGCCGATGCTCTTCACAACACTTTCGGCCGGAGCCTGGCCCCAGGCCAGGGCAAAATCCTGTGAGGCCGCGGCGCTGCCGCTCACAGCATTCCGACGCACACCCGCGCCGATCACTCGTACCGTATAATCCCCGGGCACGGGTGACGGCAGGTAAACCTGTTCCACGTTATTTGTCCTGTCCGGTTTGTTACTGCTGAGAAAATGGTTGCCGTAAAATACTCTGCCGTCAGGTGTCCGGACGATCAGGTCGAGGTCGTTCACCAGGACTTGCGCGCCGCCCGGTTCGGCAGGCGGGTCGGTCCAGGCCAGGGTGGCTTTGAAAGGAGATGTAGTGTCGGTAATACGAAAAGTATAAGTAAGTTCGTTTCCCTGAGATACCCCGGCTAACTCGTCGGCCACATTGAATGAGCCTTCTTTTAACGCGATTACCGTCCCGGCCAGGTCTATTACCCCGAACCCCTCTTTTGAAGGTCCATCTACAGTGGGTCTGGAGCCGTTGATTAATACCGCCTTGATCAGTGCGGCCGACGGAGCGGATATATTCATATTCTTTTTAAAATATTCCCGTAGAAGGGTTGCCGAGCCGCCGGCAACGGCAGTGGCCATGCTTGTCCCCTGCATGCGCGTGTATTCCGGGTATCCCGGTAAGTTGCCCTCAACCAAGCGCGACCGGGCGGAAATCACCGCCGAAGCGGGAGCAAGAAGTTCAGGCTTGATCCGCCCGTCTCCAGTTGGACCGCGTGATGAAAAATCGGCGGGGGTCGCGGTATCATTCTCATCTGAAACGAAGGCCGGCCGTGGAAGTACGGACGCGCCGACGGCTAGAGCGTTCTTACTGTTGGCCTCGGTGGTAATGGTACCGGAAGACGGCCCGCTGTTGCCGGCGCCGAAGATTGCGAGGAAGTCGGGGTGATTACGTATAAAGTCGTCTACCTGCGCGGCCGACTCCTGGTAGACATTGGGCCCGCCGCCCCAGCCGTCTATGTGTACCCGCGCGCCTGCCGAATAAGCCGGCCAAAATAAATCGGCCAGGTCGGCCGGGACTTCCGGTTCACCATCCTTGTTCAGGATTCCCTGAAAATAAATACTGGCGCCCGGCGCCACGCCGCGAAATCTTCCATTTGAAGCGGCGCCTGTCCCCGCTACAGTGGCGGCCATATGAGTGCCGTGCCCGTCGGGGTCGTCCGGAACGTCCCGCCCGGCCCACGATTTCAACAACACTACCTTGGGCATTTTACCGGGCGTGCTTTGCAGGTCTGGGTGCAGGTCATTTATATTTCCCGTGTCCAGCCCGCTGTCGGCGATAGCCACAATCTGTCCTTCCCCGGTAAGCCCGCCCGGCGCAATAAATCCCGGCGCGTTTAACGCCGCGGAGCCGGTGATGTCTCTGGCACGGTCATTGAGAAAAGAAATCGTATATGTAGTATTACTATGGTTTGCATAAAACAATAGTAACGGCAGTACTAAAAGAACAACAAGAGTTGAGCAGGTCTTAATGACTGAAAAACCTGTTAAACCCTTATAGGATAGCATGTTACAACGCATAAGAAGCCCCCTGGAAGACTTGATGGAAATGCCGCGTCTATTTTTCGATTATTTAACTCTTTCGACAACTCTTGAGATATTCCTGTTAAATTTGAAAAATAGTTAATTTAGTTAATAAAAAAATTTAGCAAGTCAGGGGGTAATCTCCAGTAATAATGTTTTATCATATTAAATACGTTAAATACGCGGCAGGCTGCCAATCATCGATAGAGCCCTGCCGGTACCCCTGGCGACGCAGGAGAGGGGGTCTTCGGCGATGTATACAGGCAGCCCGGTTTCCTTGCTGATCAACTGATCA
>NZ_MVQM01000075.1:0-33448 GCF_002067195.1 Pelotomaculum sp. PtaB.Bin117
CCGCAAGGTGACGAGCCGACGATTTCCCTTTTCGACAACAAGACTGGCGAGCGAAAAAACATTAAGCTGGAGGAATACGTCCAGGGAGTGGTTGCGGCGGAAATGGACACCAAGTGGCCGGTTAACGCCCTTGCCGCCCAGGCGATTCTGGCCCGTACTTTTACCATGGAAAATATTAAGGCCGGCCGGGTTAAACAGCTGCATGGCACAGATGCCTCCACCAGTGTGGAAGAGTTTCAGGCTTATGATCCGTCCAAAATCAACGATAATGTCCGCCAGGCGGTAGAGCGGACGCGGGGCAAGGTGGTTACTTACGGCGGCAGCTTTATTCATGCCTGGTTTTCGGCATGTGACGGCGGGATTTCAGCCACCGCGGAAGAAGGACTGGCCTATACAAAAGAACCCACCCCTTACGTGAAGGAGGGCGTCCAGGACGGCTGCCTGGCTATCACCGACCCGAAAAACAAGTCCTGGGAAGTGAGAATCCCCGTCAGCCAGGTCAGGACGGCGGTGCAGAAAACAACCGGCAAGGACCCCGGCCCGGTCACCTCGGCTTCCATAGCGCAAAAGGGGCCTTCCGGGCGGGCGGAGCGGCTCAAAATAGGCAGTGAAACCGTAGGCGGTCCTGCTTTGAGACTGGCCCTGGGCAGTGAAAAGGTACGGTCCATGCTTCTCTCGGACATCCGGGTGGAAGGCGGCGAGCTGGTTCTGACGGGGAAGGGCTTCGGACACGGAGTCGGCATGTGCCAGTGGGGGGCCAGGCTGCTGGCGGAGCAGGGCAAATCCCCGGAAGATATAATAAAAACTTATTTTAAAGACATTGAAATTCAAAAACAGTGGAAATAAAAAAGGGAAGTAAAGAAGGCGAAACGCCTTCTTTTTTTTGGCATAAATGAGTTGACCCGGCATATGATTGAAGTAGGTTTCTCCATCACTTTGCAAGCCACCCGCACGAAAGCGGGCGGCTTGAAGGAAATGAGACCTTGCCAGCTCAATGATTAATAAGGAGTGATGGAAAATGAATGAACAGGTTGGTCACAGCGCGGCCATTTACGGGCGCAAACAGTTGATCATGGAAGGCGTCCAGCACGTTGACAGCTTCAACGAGTCGGAGATAACCCTGGAAACCAACATGGGTATGGTGATTCTAAAAGGTGAAGGGCTGCATATTACCCAACTCAACCTGGAAACCGGCTCCATTGAAGCGGAAGGGTTTTTTGCTTCTCTTCAGTATGTGGAAGGTAAGGGAAAAGGCAAAGGCAAAGGGAAAAGATTGCTGGGCAGAATATTAAAATAAAGCGCTGAGGCGCTTTTTCTTCACTTCATTGCATAAGCTGGTGTTGTATATTGCTGGTTTGTCTAAAGGAGTATTGCCATGGAACCGCTTGCAAATCAGGTATGCGCTTTCGCGGCTACCTTGGTGATCGGGATGGTGGCCGGCTTTTGCTACGATTATTACCGGGTGGTCAGAGGAGTATTCAAGCTGAAAAAAGTGGGTACCTGCCTGGGAGATATGGTTTTCTGGCTGGTTACCACCGCCTTGGTGTTTTTTCTGCTCGTTTTGGGAAACTGGGGAGTTGTCCGTTTGTATGTTTTTATCGGTCTCGGTCTGGGCGCTTTCTTTTATTTCCAGTTTCTCAGCGGTGTGATCAGGCGGTTGCTCAGGTTTAAATTTTACGTGTTTCACGAAGCCTGGAAGTCGGTAGTAAGAATAACGCTGTTCTTATGGAAAATCATCCTATTGCCTGTCCGGCTGGTAATTCTTGTTTTATCTTACCCGTTGAATTTTATGTGGTTCCTTTTAAAAAAACCCGGACGCGGGCTCAAAAGGATATTCTCCAACCTTGTGGGGAAACGATTGAATATAATAATTATTAAACTGAAGCCGAGATTGTCCGCCATGGTTTTTTGGAAAAGAAAAAAAGATTAGCTAAGCTTTAGGAAAAACTGATCCTGTTCTCCTAAGAAAACAGGATCAGACGACTAGGAGGTGAAAAATTTATTTAGTAAATCCAATATCCTGAATCGAAATTCCACCTGAACATGATTATCGATGGATGCCGCGTCATTAACGTTTTCTTCGGCCGTGGCGATTTTTTCCACTGCCGTGCCGGCCGGTGTTCGTTCTGCCGCGGCGTTTCCGGCGGGCGCGGGTATAGATGAGGCTGAATTGAAGTTTTCCGGTAAATCCACCGCCGTTTCTCTTGGCATATCCACAAAACAAAGGGGTGGAAAGAGAACGCACCACCAATTAGCCCCGCCGCCCGAACCGATGACTACCCGCACCGACTCGTAATCACCCGCCGGGAGCACAAAAGGACCGTAGTGCTTGGTTGGGAAAGTGAAATTCTCAAGCCTGACCTCCACTGAATAATCTTTTCCTGCAGCGTTGATTTCCCTGGAAGCGATTTCTTTGATGTTGCCCAGGTTGGCCGCGGCGATTTCCCTGGCCGCGAGAATATTTTGCGCTTTAAGAAATTCCGGTGAAACACTCCGGATTATTTCGTCGCGCACTTTTCTTTTTAGTTCCTGGTCGGCCGCGCAGTCGCTGTTAGCCACAACATGCAGGCGGATTAAACGATCGGGCGGATATGTCGTATCCGAAGTTTTATTATGCCAGGCAGCTACAGAGAGAGTTGCTGTTAGAATGATCAGGCCCAACGGTATGAGTTTTTGCTTCCTGCTCAAATTCAAAGTAATCCACCCCATTCCATGCCCGGGTTTATTGTTAATAATATCATTGCCAATTTATTGATATTTAACCATATTGTTGGTTAATAAAATTATACTTACTGTAAAAAATTTTCATTTGCAAGCAGGAATATCATAACCAATGTAGAAAATATGTAATTTATTTGTACTTATTTTGTGGACAACCAGGTTGAAAAGGTGCTGGGGCGTGTAGTATGAAGATCGAAATAAGAGGAGTGGAGAGATTAAGCTTTCGGGAGCGGCAGGTAGTAACGCTAAAGGAAATGGGTTACTCCTCCAACCGGATTGCCAAGCAGCTGGGCTTAAGCGCCAGTACAGTGAACACTCTGTTTAGTCGTGCCAGAACCAAGGGCTACGAGGTGGTAATAGTAATTCCCGGCAACAACCTGGGTTTATTCGGAGTTGATGATGAAAACGAAGCCAAAGGGGAGAATGAGGATTGAATCAATCAGCGAGAAAAGAACAGGAAATGTATGTTTCCGTTCCTGCAAGGCAGGCTGAACGCCCTAAAAAACAGGTAACTTTCAATTTATCCAGGAGCAGGCTCCCGGCTCTGGTAATTGTGCTGCTGATGACTTATTTGGCATTTACCTTCGGCAGCCAGTTTAGCTCACTCGCGTCCATGCGGAGAGATGTGAGCAGTATTGAACAGCAAGTGCAGGATTTGAAACAAAGAAATGAAGATTTGCGCAACGAGTTGCAGCAGGTGCAAAGCGATTCTTTTATCGAAAAAGCGGCCCGTGAGAAACTCGGGCTGGTTAAGGCCGGTGAGACCAGGGTGATTCCCGTGCCTGAGGGAACCGAGATCAAAAAGATAGAGCCTCCCGCCGATGATAGCGGCCCGGCTCATTAGGGACGGCAGGTATTAAAATGTTTATTGCTATTATCTGCTATTTCCATAAATACTAACTTGTTTATGTTTATTTGTTAAGTTTTTTTAGTAGTATAAGATTTTGAAAAACGCAGGTGCTTCTTGACACTTTCTGTTTAGTTCGCATATAATTGCTCTAGGTTATTTTGATTGTTTCTTGCTGTGATTAAGGGGAGGAATTTGGTTCATTATGCCGATCGAACTGGGGAGCGTCGTGGAAGGCACTGTTACCGGAATAACCAATTTCGGCGCGTTCATCGAATTGCCCGGGGGTGAAACAGGACTGGTTCATATCTCGGAAATTGCCGAGGTTTATGTGAAGGATGTAAATGATTTTTTAAAAACAAGCGATAAAGTAAAAGTAAAGGTAATTTCAGTAGATCCAAAAGGAAAAGTAGGTCTTTCAATAAAAAAAGCAAATCCGGCGCCGAACCGTGTGCCAAAGAAGAAGATACAGGCTTCTTTTGAAGATAAATTAGCGAAATTTCTGAAAGAAAGCGAAGAGCGTCAGCAGGTTTTGAAACGGGGCAACGAGTCCAAAAGAGGAGGGCGCGGCTCTTGCCGGTAAGTATTAGGGGATTATTGACAACAAATTGAGTTATTGACATTACTTGCCGTAAAGCGGCTTTTTTTATTGTTAAGGGGGGTAAATTAAATGGTCCGGGTCGCGGCTATTGATATAGGTACCAACTCGACCAGACTGCTGGTCGCGGACGTATCCGGCGGGAGCGCGCGGGCAGTAGAGAAAAAACTCATGACAACACGGCTGGGGGAAGGTATTAACGCAGGCGCGCTGTTGCCCGCGGCTATGGAGAGAACGCTTGAGGCGATTGGCGCATGCTATGAAGCATCTTTGCAATTAGGGGCGGAGCGAGTGGTTGCAGCCGCCACCAGCGCGGTGCGTGACGCGGCCAACCAGTCGGCGTTTTTGGAATTGGTTAAACAGCGTTTTGACCTTCCGGTGCGGGTGCTCAGCGGGCCGGAGGAGGCTGCTTTGAGCTACCGGGGAGTTCTTTCCGGGCTGCCTGTCGACCCGCGCTCTACCGTAGTTGTGGATGTGGGAGGCGGCAGTACCGAACTGATTTGGAACGGAAACGGCCGGCCGGAATGTGTCAGCGTGAAGGCCGGGGCGGTGCGGATGAGCGGTTCCGGGTGGAGCGAACAGCTTATAGCAGAAGTTTTAAAGCCGGCTTTGGATATGCTGCAGGGGTGCCGGGCAAGTTGTCTGGCGGGAGTTGGGGGAACCGTTACCACTCTGGCGGCGGTGGATCTGGAATTAGCGGTCTATGACCCGCTGCTTATCCACGGGTATCGCTTAACCGCGGAATCTGTTCAACGTATTTACGACATGCTGAAATCTATGAATATTAATGAACGCAAGCGGCTGCCCGGCCTCCAGCCGGAAAGGGCGGATATCATTGCCGCCGGTGTTGCCATTGTTAAAGCGGTGCTGGATGGGATCGGGCTGGATAGCTTGCTTGTCAGCGAGTGTGACATTCTTCACGGATTGGTCCTGGAAAAGTCGATATAAAGTTATTTTGCATCTACTCTAAATGACAAATATTTCCTGCCTGTTGTACTATAATAACCCTATTGGTGAAAAGTACAAGGGGTGGACTTGGTGCTCGAAAATTTCAAAATCTATCCATACCGGAGGACCGGAGAAGACGGGTATAAACGGCGGACGTTTTTCCGCTCAAAAAATGCGGAAAAACGTCACCATTTCCCCCGCGTTAAACTTGGGAAGCTAACGTTAGCCGGCGGGCTTTGTTTTTGTTGCGCAGGTTTTTTTCTGGGGCGGGCGGTTTTGCTGGGTGATCTGGTGCCCTTCGGAATCGCCTTTGCCGTCGCCGCCGTTCAAGTTTTCGGGCGGTCCGGGCTGGTATCGGCGCCGGCTGTAATCGCCGGTTTGATGACAATCAGCAGGGGCATGCCCCTGGCCGGTTCTGTGCTGGCAGTGGTTTGCGCGTTGCTGTTAATGAGGGTGATCCCTTTTGAGCCGGGAAGGCGGTGGTTAATCCTGCCCTGCCTCGTCCTGGCTGTGACGATAATTATTAAAACCTCGCTGCTGGTTATTGCCAACCCGTTAGCGGCTTCTTACAGTTATTTTTGTGTGTTGTTCGAAGCGATATTCGCGGCGCTGCTCACCCTTGTAACGATGAAGGGTCTCGCGGCGTTGAAGAAAAGGGCCAGGAGCGGACACATCTTGAACAGTGAAGATGTGTTTTGCGTGTTGCTTGTGTTTGGGGGATTGATCGCGGGAACCGGCGACCTGGGGAATGAACTGGCCAGTGTGAAAGGCACGCTGAGCCGGTTGGCTATTTTGTTGGCGTCCCTGGTGGGAGGCGCCGGGGCCGGCGCCGCGGCCGGCGCGGTGCTGGGAGTGATCCCGGGGCTCGCTTATACTGCGGTCCCGACGCTGGCGCCCGCTTACTCCTTCGCCGGGTTTTTAGCCGGCTTTTGCAGGAGCTTCGGCAAGGCCGGAGTCGCCACCGGGTTTCTGCTGGCTAATATCATCTTAACGGTTTACGTAACCGGTTACGGAAATATCGTTTCAACCCTGGTCGAGAGCGGCCTTTCCACAATGCTTTTCCTGCTGGTCCCGCCTTTTATCATTAAAGAAGCAATTTCGTCCGTGGGTCTGGAGGTGGCTGACGATAAGGAAAATCCGTCGGGGAAGTTATTATTGAAAGAGGCTTTTAAAGAAAAGATAAGGAATTGGACCCTGGTTTTTCAGGAATTGTCTCAAACTTTTGAACAGCTTTCATCTACCGCCGGATCACGCGAGGAACAGAAAATACAAGGATTGATCAATCAGATCGGGCAAAAAGTTTGTGACGGCTGTTCTTTCTGCCGTACTTGCTGGGAGAGGGAGTTTTACAGGACTTACCAGTCTCTGATAGATCTTCTTGCTCAGGTGGAGGTGTACGGCAGCATCACCCGGGACGACCTCCCGGAGGAGATCAAGAAGCGGTGCGCAAGGACAAAGGAGCTTGCCGTCGCTGTCAACTGCCTCTATGAAACTTATCAGATTAACCGCTACTGGTCCGGACGGCTGCTGGAAAGCAGGGAAATAGTATCGGAGCAGCTTAGAGGAATAGGGGAAGTGGTCGCCGGACTGCCCGGCGAGTTGGAATTCAATGTGGAAGCGGGAGACTTGGGGTTCTACCTGCGCAAGAAGTTAAAGAATGCCGGTGTGAGGGTGGAGAGTTTATCGATCAGCGGCCAGGGTCAAGACAGGATTGAAGTTTCGCTGACCCATCCCGCCTGCGGCGGCAAGATGCGGTGCCGCAGCACAATCGCCCCGCTCTTGTCCGCGGCGCTGGAGCGTGCTTTTTTCCCCGCAGCAGCCGGATGCGCCGTTAATGAGGACGGTTCGGTTTGCCGGCTGAGGTTCTATAGTGACTTGAATTACCGTCTTGTTTTGGGCGTTTCCGGCATGGGCAAGGGCGGGAGTTTGGTTTCGGGAGACAACTATGCCTTCTTTTATCTGAAGGGAGGGAGATTTGGCCTGGCTCTGAGTGACGGCATGGGGGTTGGGCCAAGAGCGGCCCTGGAAAGCGGCACCACGCTCTCTCTCCTGCGGCACTTGCTGGAATTGGGATTTGGCCAGGAGTTGGCGATCAAGACGGTTAACTCCATCCTGGTGCTGCGCTCACCCGGAGAAAGCTTCGCCACGGTGGATCTGGCCATGATTGACCTGTACAACGGCCAGGCGGATTTTTTAAAAATTGGCGCTGTGCCGACGTATCTGCTGCGCGACGGGCAGGTAAGCCAAATCAAGGCCAGTTCCCTGCCGGTGGGGATTATTGAGGAGTTCGAAATAGTATCCCAGGCCAGATTGCTGGAACCAGGGGACATGCTGGTGATGCTCACGGACGGCATGCTCGAAGCCTGCAAAAGCGGGGGCGAGCACGGGGAATGGATTGCCGGTGTGCTGGAGGATGCGGCCGGCCTGCCGCCCCAGGAGATGGCCGAGTTGCTGTTGAAGCTGGCCCAAACAGGCTCGGGCGGCGCCGCCAGGGTGCCGGACGATATGACCGTAGTGGTGGCAAGGCTGGAGAAACAAAAAGAGACTGTAAAGCGACAAGCCGGGCCTAATTAGCCCGGCACAATAGTTCAGAGAGCTAATGCCAAAAAACCTTGATCGAATTACAGTCCTCTTTATATGAAGAAGATTAGCTTCAAAATGCAGGTGATCGTTTTTCAAAAAAAGCTTTAACACCTTCACTGATATCTTCACCTTTACACAATTGTCCTAATAATTCTGCTTCCGCAGCTAAACCGTCACGTAAAGAAAGCTGCAGACCGAGGCCAACGGCACGTTTAATAGCCTGTATTCCCAATTGTCTCTTAGAGGCGAAAGAGCCCGAACAATTATGGATCCCCGAACATGAGCCGCGCATGACAGCCCAAAGGTCTTATTTTCCGTTATTTGCAGGAAAAACTTTCATCATTGTTGAATATCAATGAACTATCGTGTGAAGTATTTTGTGGAGAGGTTGGAGCCTGATGGATCTGCTCCGCGAGGTTCGCGCATATATTGAACGCTGCCGGATGGTGGAGCGGGGTGACCGGGTGGTGGTGGCGGTTTCCGGCGGCCCCGACTCAGTCGCGCTGCTGCATTTGCTGCACTGTTTAACGCGCGATCTGGAGATTTCCCTGCACGTGGCTCATCTTAACCACATGTTCCGCGGGGCTGAATCAGAGGCCGACGCTTTGTTTGTGGCCGGGGTGGCCGGGCGCTACCAGTTGCCCGCCACAGTTGAAGCTGTTGACGTACCGGCGTACCGGAGCGCAAGAGGACTTCCCGCCCAGGTAGCCGCGCGGGAGGTGCGTTATCGCTTTCTTGAAGAGGTGGCGAAAAAAAACGGGGCGGGTAAAATAGCGCTGGCCCACCAGGCCGATGACCAGGCCGAGACTATTTTAATCAATTTTCTGCGGGGCGCGGGCACAACGGGGCTAAAGGGCATCATGCCGGTGCGGGATAATTATATTATCAGGCCGCTGTTGGCGATACGGCGGTCTCAAATCGAACGCTACTGCGCGGAAATGAACCTGCCCTTTCGCAATGATTCCTCAAATTTGAAGCCTGTATACTTGCGGAACAGGGTCAGAAGGGAACTGATTCCTCTGCTGAAAAACGCGTATAACCCGGGTCTGACTGCCTCTTTGCTCAGGCTGGGCGAGATTTGCCGGGAGGAGGACGGCTACCTGGAGGAACAGGCGCTGAAAGCGTACCGGCAAGCCGGGCTAAATGACGGCGACGGGGTAATCAGATTGTCTCTAGCCCGCTTGCGGGAGATGCCCAAGGCCGTCGTGCGCAGGGTGGTCAGGCTGGCCTGGCGCGATTTGACCGGTTCAGGGCGTGATCTGTCTTTTACGCACACAAAAGCCGTGCTGGATTTGCTGGACAGTGAAGCAACCGGCTTGAGCGCGTCCCTGCCGGCGGGTATTGCGGCAATCCGGTCTTATGCGGCTCTCGAGCTGCGCGCGGAGCGGAAAAACCCGGAGCCCGGCCATTACCTTTACCCGCTGAAAGTGCCTGGTTCAACCTACATACCTGAGTTGGACCGCACTGTGCGCGCTTCCTTGACAGCTGTTGAGGACGCCCCGGAGCCGCGTTTTTTGCCGGCTACGGAAGCATTGTTGGATTTTGCCAAGCTGCCGCCGCAAATATTCGTGCGGCGGCGTTTGAAAGGGGATGTTTTTTGTCCCTACGGGCACAGGTCCGCGGTAAAATTAAAAGATTTTTTAATCAAACAGAAGGTTCCCCAGGCGCAAAGAGACTGCCTGCCACTGGTTTGCACGCCGGAAGAAATAATCTGGATTGGGGGTATACGGGTGGGGGAAAAGTGGAAAATTGATAATGACACTGCGAAAATACTGCATTTGGAACTGGTGCGGGGCGCGCCTGACTCTCAGGAGTCAGGAGACAGAAGTTAGTAGTCAGTAGATAGGAATCAGGAGACAGGAGTGAAGAGTTGGGAATAGGAGCCAAACGTACGTGAAGCTTCACTTCACCATCTGAAAAATAGAAAATGGTAAAGATTTATTTTCGGGGCAGAATGAGAGAAACAGTTTATTCTTCTTTGAATTATTTTGAATGCTGACTCCTGACTTCCGGCTTCTGAGAGAGTAACAAAAATAACCTTTAATATTTTGCGCATCATGGTATAATTATAATTGTGGGTTTTTCTGTCCCGACTTTTGGAGAGGAAGTGGCATATTTGAATAAGGTTGTAAAAAACCTTAGCATATATTTGTTGATCGTAGTCGTTATTATCTTTTTGCTTAAATATGCGGTGCCACCCAAGAATCCCGCCGAGGTGGAGGGTTATAGCAAATTTTTAGATGAATTGGCCAACGGCCAGATTAAAATTGTTGTAATCCAGCCGGAGAATTATACTAATATAATCACCGGGGAGAGAATAGACGGGAGCAAGTTTGAGACCATAGGGCCCGCCATGGATACTGTCCTGTACGAGTCCCTCAAAGAAAAAAAGGTTGACTGGAGGACAGAAGAGCCGGCCCAACCCGGCTGGTGGACCGGGCTGCTGACAACGCTGCTGCCGATTCTCTTGTTTGTGGTGCTGTTCTTTTTCCTGATGCAGCAGACCCAGGGGGGCGGCAACCGGGTTATGTCTTTCGGCAAGAGCCGCGCCAGGCTGCAGAATGACGAAAAGAAGAAAGTCACCTTCACTGATGTGGCCGGGGCGGATGAAGTAAAGGAAGAACTGGAGGAAATAGTCGAATTTTTGAAAAGTCCGCGGAAGTTTCACGAGCTTGGCGCCAAGATACCTAAAGGGGTGCTTCTCTTTGGGCCGCCCGGCACCGGCAAGACTCTTCTGGCCCGGGCGGTGGCAGGCGAGGCGGGTGTTCCCTTTTTCAGCATCAGCGGTTCGGACTTTGTGGAAATGTTCGTGGGCGTAGGCGCTTCGCGGGTGCGGGATCTCTTTGAGCAAGCAAAGAAAAACGCTCCCTGCATCGTTTTTGTGGATGAAATAGACGCTGTGGGGCGGCAGCGGGGCGCGGGCCTCGGCGGCGGCCACGACGAGCGCGAGCAGACCTTGAACCAGCTTCTGGTGGAAATGGACGGATTTTCGCCGAACGAGGGCATAATTATTTTGGCGGCCACCAACCGTCCGGATATTCTTGACCCGGCGCTCTTAAGGCCGGGGCGATTCGACCGTCAGGTAGTGGTAGACGCGCCGGATGTCAACGGGCGTAAAGAAATTCTCAAAGTGCATGTGCGCGGCAAACCTCTGGATACAGCGGTAAATTTGGAGATTATCGCGCGCCGGACCCCGGGGTTCACCGGCGCCGACCTGGCCAACCTGACCAACGAGGCGGCGCTTCTGGCGGCGCGGCAAAACCGCAAAAAGGTGACGATGGCCGACCTGGAGAATTCCATTGAGAGAGTGATCGCGGGACCTGAAAAGAAATCCAAGGTAATCAGCGAAAAAGAAAAGTGGCTGGTTTGCTACCACGAGGCCGGCCATGCCGTGATGGGCTACCTGCTGCCTAATACCGATCCGGTGCACAAGGTTTCAATAATACCGAGGGGCCGCGCCGGCGGTTACACTCTGCTCCTGCCCAAAGAGGACCGCTATTACGCCACCAAATCACAGCTCATCGATCAGGTAACCATGCTGCTGGGCGGGCGTGTGGCCGAGGCCGTGGTGCTGAAAGAAATCAGCACCGGCGCGCAAAACGACCTGGAGCGCTCCACCGCTATAGTTCGGAAAATGGTCATGGAATACGGGATGAGCGACCTGGGATCGATGACTTTCGGGCATAAACAGGATACCCCGTTCCTTGGGCGGGATTTGTCCAGGGACCGCAACTACAGTGAAGAGGTGGCAAACGCCATTGACGTGCAGGTGCGGGAAATGATTGACAGTTCATACAACAAAGCGAAGCAAGTCCTGGAGGAACACCTGGAAACCCTGCATCTGGTGGCGAAAACGCTTTTTGCCAAAGAGACTGTTGAAGCTGATGAATTTGCGGAGTTGATGAAGCAAGCCGGCGAGGCGGAGCGGCTGGACAGAGTTAATTAAAGTATATTCGTGGCCGATTCAGGCCCTGTTTTTTTGATCATTTCCCGGGTCGCGCGGTGTAATTGATGCCGGTGCGGAGCCGGAGACTGCTGAATAGTCACAGGAGGTAATTACAGGAATGCAAAAGGAACGCACATATCTTATGGTTAAGCCCGACGGCGTGCAGCGCAATCTGGCGGGAGAAATTATCTCCAGGTTTGAGAAAAAGGGATTTAAAATTATCGGCCTGAAAATGTTTAAAATAACCAGGGAATTGGCAGAAAAACACTATGGTGAACATGCCGGCAAGCCCTTTTTTGAGCCACTGGTGGATTTCATTACTTCCGGGCCGGTTGTGGCCATGGTAATTGAGGGGAAAAACGCGATCAGCGCCGCCAGAGAGATGATGGGGGCGACCGATCCTTTGAAAGCCGCGCCGGGAACGATTAGAAACAGCTTTGGGATTGATATGGGGAGAAACGTAATCCACGGATCAGATTCGCCTGCCAGCGCCGCCAGGGAAATCGGCCTGTTTTTCAAAGAAGAGGAATTAGTTGTATACGACCGGGATCTCGACCGGTGGATCTACGAATAATCCCCGAAGATACAAGAAGATATTAAGAGGAACATTCATAAGAGGAACATTTTATGCCGTATGACGCGACAAGAATGGCTGATTGGCAGATTGCCGAAGAAGCGGAAAAACATATGCCTACGCCGGAGCAATGGCGGGACAGGCTTTTTTTAGAAAAAGACGAGGTTATCCCTTACGGAAGAGTGTGCAAGCTTGATTTCCTGAAGATTATCAACCGCTTAAAGAACAGGCGGGACGGCAAGTATATTGAAGTTACCGCGATCACGCCCACTCCGTTGGGTGAGGGGAAGACGACTACCACCGTGGGTTTGCTGGAGGGGCTGGGCAAAAGGCACCAGAATGCGGGCGGCTGTGTCAGGCAGCCGTCGGGCGGACCTACCATGAATATCAAAGGTACGGCCGCCGGCGGCGGCAACGCCTTGCTTGTTCCCATGACCGAGTTTTCCATGGGGCTTACCGGTGATATAAACGACCTCATGAATGCGCATAATCTGGCCATGGTAGCCCTTAACGCCCGGATGCAGCACGAGGCGAACTACAGTGACGGGGAACTGGCAAGCCGGAATCTAAGACGCCTGGACATCGATCCGAAACGGGTGGAAATGGGCTGGGTCATTGATTTTTGCGCTCAGGGCCTGCGTAATATTGTTATGGGCATAGGCGGCAAAATGGACGGCTTCATGATGTCGTCCAAATTCCACATCGCCGGCAGTTCCGAGATCATGGCTATTCTCGCTATTGTCCGTGACTTGCGGGATTTGCGGGAAAGACTGGGCGAAATCGTTGTGGCTTACGATAAGCGGGGCAACGCGGTTACCACTGCCGACCTGGAAGTTGCCGGCGCCATGTGCGCCTGGATGAGCAACAGCATTAACCCGACTCTGATGTCGACGGTAGAGCACCAGCCCTGCATGGTGCACGCCGGACCTTTCGCCAATATTGCCGTGGGACAGTCTTCCATTATCGCCGATCGCATCGGCTTGAAGATGTTCGATTATCACGTAACCGAGAGCGGTTTCGGGGCGGACATCGGTTTTGAAAAATTTTGGAATGTAAAATGCCGGTTAAGCGGGCTTGTGCCCAGCGTTTCAGTTGTCACTGCTACCATCAGGGCTTTGAAGATGCACGGCGGCGGACCCAGGGTTGTGCCGGGCCGGCCGCTGGCTGAAGAGTACCGGAAAGAGAACCTGAGTCTTTTGGAAAAAGGTATTCCGAACCTGCTGCATCATATAAACACCGTTAAAAAAGCGGGGATCAAGCCGGTTGTCTGCATTAACGCTTACGGCACGGATACCAAAGAGGAGTTTAACATGGTGCGCCGGTATGCGGAGCAGGCCGGCGCCCGCTGTGCGCTTTCCAGACATTGGCGGGCCGGCGGGGAAGGCGCTCTTGAGCTGGCAGACGCGGTTATTGACGCCTGTAATGAAGAAGTTGACTTTAAATTCCTCTACCCGCGGGAAATGCCGTTGCGGCAGAGGGTGGAAGCAATTGCCAGGGAAGTGTACGGAGCTGAAGGTGTCGCCTGGGCCGCGGAAGCTGAAGCCAAAGCCAAAAAGCTGGAAGCTGATCCCGTGATGAGTGATTACGCAACCGTAATGGTAAAAACACATCTGAGTTTGTCTCATGATCCGGAACTAAAGGGAGTGCCCAAGGATTGGGTTCTGCCGGTGCATGATATTTTAGTTTTTGCCGGGGCGAGGTTTCTGTGTCCAGTAACCGGTTCAATCAGCCTGATGCCTGGTACCGGCTCTAATCCGGCGTTTAGAAGAATTGACGTAAATGTAAATACCGGGAAGGTGACAGGTCTATTTTAGGATATCCGCCTCAGACAGTATTGTCAAGAACGATAGTTACCGGCGAATATTGCGGGAGGCATGTGTAATGTATAAAAAGATCCTAGTACCTTTCGATAATTCCAGGCAGGCTATTTCAGCCGCGCAGCATGCTGTTAAGCTCGCCCTGGTGTCTAAGTCAACAGTTACGCTCTTCCATATAGTGCAGGATATTGCGAATCATTCTGAAGAAAAGATTAAAGTGCTGAGGACAAACGCACAGCTAATGCTTGAGCAGTTGAGGGAAGAAATCAGCGGCAATGACGTAAAAATCGATACCGCCGTGGCGCTCGGCAATCCTTCCAAGGAAATTCTTAAAAAGGCAAAAATAGAGAGCTATGATGTGATTATCATGGGCAGCAGGGGCCTGGGGAAAATTCCCGGCCTGCTGATGGGCAGTGTCAGCAATAAAGTATGTTCCGGGGCCGTCTGTCCTGTTATTGTTATTCACGTCACCGCCGACTGAGAGCCTGGTTTGATGATAATCTCATTACCTGAAAGACCAACAGGCAGCTGCCGTCTAGCCTATCGTGATATAATATTTCCCACATTGAAGAAAAATATAATCAGACTTCAGAAGATGGAGGTGGCGGATTGGCCATCAAGGTTTTCGGCATCGAGGTTGATAATCAGAAGCAGGCGATGCGAATCCTGGAATCAGTCGGCGCCGATCAAGCCGGCTGCAGGTGGATGGCCCCCAAAATGGTGCACCGCCTGGTGATGCTGGAAGGGGTGCGGCCGGAGCAGGCTAATATCATTAAACAGGAAATGCTCGGCAAAGGTGGGGAAGCCGCTGTCGCCAGAGGTGCTGTAAACTGTTCAGTGAGTGAAACCAAAGTGCTTTTGATGGGTACGTTGAAACAATATAGCGCCTTTATGGCCAAGCTCCGCCTGCAGCCTTACGGTTTGTCCGCATTGGCCGCCCGGATTGGGGCGGTCCTGGCCGGCCGGGAGGGAAGGCTGCCCGGCGATCTGGACTGCCGGGGCATAACTGTCCGTGTGGGCGAGAGAACCCTTGTTATGGGAATTCTGAATGTCACGCCGGATTCCTTTTCGGACGGGGGAAGATACCTCGACTGCAGTTCGGCTGTTGTCCGGGCAAAACAAATGGTAGCCGACGGGGCCGATATCATTGACCTGGGCGGCGAGTCTACCCGGCCGGGACACACGCCGGTGGACGCGGGTGAAGAAGCGGCGCGGGTGATCCCGGTGCTGAAAGAACTGGTTAAAGAGTTGCCGGTTCCCATTTCAATTGATACTTCTAAGGCCGCGGTAGCGCGGCAGGCTTTGGAATCAGGCGCCCACATGCTGAACGATCAATGGGCCTTGCGCGCTGATCCGGCCATGGCCGGGCTGGCCGCGGAATACGGCGCGCCGGTGGTGCTGATGCACAATCAGGAGGGGACCGGATACGGCGATTTGACCGGCGATATGATCGCGTATTTTCAAGAAAGCATTGGTTTTGCCCTGGAAGCGGGCATGGTCAGGGATAAAATCATTATTGATCCGGGCATCGGGTTTGGCAAAACAGCCGGACAAAATTTGGAAGTGCTGCGGCGGCTTAGAGAACTGCGCTGTCTGGGACTCCCGGTATTGATCGGCACTTCCCGCAAGTCAACTATCGGCAAGGTGCTCGGCCTGCCTGTGGAGCAGCGGGTGGAAGGCACGGCGGCGACCGTGGCGGTGGGCATTGTCAACGGCGCGGATATTGTCCGTGTGCACGACGTGAAGGAAATGGCGCGGGTGGCCAGAATGACGGACGCTATCGTGCGGGAGCGAGGAGCCTTTGCGGATGGATAAAATAATTATGGAAGGAATGGAATTTTATGGTCACCACGGGTTATCCCCTCAAGAACAGACTTTGGGACAGAGGTTTATTGTCGATGTGGAGCTTTTTTTAAACCTCAGGCAGGCGGGCTGCTTTGACGAGCCGGAATGCACCGTAGACTATGCCGGTGTTTCCGAATTGGTCAGGGCGATCGTGGAAGGCCGCCCCCGCAAATTGATTGAGTCGGTGGCGGAAAGCGTCGCGTCCGGTATTCTTGAACACTTTCCGGTGCGGGAAGTGCTGGTCCGGGTAAAAAAACCCCAGGCGCCCCTGCCTTTCAAATTTAACTGGATGGCAGTGGAGATCAGGCGAAAAAATGAATAATTCCTTGCTTGTTGTCGCCTATGTGGGCTTGGGGAGCAATGTGGGCGATAAGGCAGCCAATATAAGCAAAGCGTTAAATCTGCTCGGCGCTGCGCCGGGGCTGCGGGTGGTCCGGGTCGCGCCTTGCTACCGCACCGCTCCCATCGGCTATGCCGGGCAGGACTGGTTTATCAACACCGTTGCGGAAGTTGAGACGGATTTGCCGCCGCTGGATCTGCTCAGATTGCTGCTTGCCTTGGAAGACCGCCTTGGGCGGGTGCGCGGCAGGCGCTGGGGGCCGCGGACAATAGATCTCGATTTACTTGTATATGACAAGGTGGCAATCGATACCCCTGAACTGGTAATCCCGCACCCGCGCATGCACGAGCGCGCTTTTGTGATGGCGCCCCTGGCCGATCTGGCGCCCGGTCTGGTCATACCGGGCCGGGGAAAGGCAGAGGGACTGGCGTTGTCACTGGCAAAAGCACAGTTAATAGAACGGATGGCTAATAATATATAAATTGTCTTAAATTACTAAATATTTTGTTAAAAATTAATTGCCTGTTTGTTATGCCTGTGTTAAAATGGTAGCGGACAAGGGTGGTATCCATTTAGGAGCCGTACCTGGCGTGTTCAGCGTATTTTAGACAATTTGACCAAATACCTTGCTTATAAGTGACAACTTATCGCTTGGAGCCGGATGGACCGAGACGGGAGGTTGATTTTACGAAGTCTTTCGGGGTCCCCCGGAAGATTTTTATTTTTTTCATGAATTTTAACAAATGATGTGTGTTGTGTTCTTTTGGCTATTCCGTTTATTGGCTATTCCGTTTAAAGGAGATGATACCCTTTAATAAACCGTCAATAGCAGTGGTGGGAGCGGGTAAAGTCGGGTCTGCGCTGGCGCTGCTTTTGAGCCGGCGGGGCTATTTGGTGACGGGAGTAGCCGATGAAAGCTTCTCAGCAGCCGAACGTCTGGCAGGGCAATTAAAAGTGCCCGCCACCGGCAAGCCGGAGGAGATTACCAGTGGCGCGGACATAGTTTTTATCACAACGCCCGACCGGATAATAGCCCCGGTTGCTGAGGAGATAAGTAAAAAGAAAGGGTTCAAAGCCGGACAGGTTGTGTTCCACACCAGCGGGGCTCATCCCGCTGGAGCGGTGGGGGCGGTCCGGCGTTCAGGAGCGTTGGCGGCGTCGCTGCACCCGCTCCAGTCCTTCGCCGATGTGAAAATGGCCATGGAAAACCTGGAAGGCTCATATTTCGCGCTGGAAGGGGATGCCGGCGCGCTGCTTGTGGCTGAACAAATCGTCAGGGACCTTGGGGGCAGGAGTTTTACCATAGCCGCCAAGGACAAGCCATTGTATCACGCAGCGGCGTGTATCGCGTCCAACTACCTTGTTTCTCTGATGCATTTGGCCACGGGATTATTCAGCCGTTTCGGGCTTTCCCGGGAGGAGGCTTTTCAAGCGTTGTTGCCCTTGGTGCAAGGGACGGTAAGCAATATTGCCCAAGTGAGTCCCGCCCCGGCGTTGACCGGTCCCATAGCGCGGGGTGACGGAACGACCCTGGAGGGGCATCTGGCCACGCTGAGAGAAGTGGGGAAGCAAGAGATGGATCTCTACTGCGTACTCGGTCTTTATACTATTAAAGTGGCGTTGGAGAAAGGAAGCATTAATCAGGACCAGGAGGAAAGGCTGAAAGAGATCTTCAAGGAGGCATATGTGAAGTGAAACAAGAAAAGATCACCACCGCGATCGTTAAACAAAAAAAGGCGGAAGGCAGGCCGATCACCGTGCTCACCGCCTATGACTTCCCCATGGCGAAAATAGTGGACGAAGCCGGGATCGACATAATCCTGGTAGGCGACTCAATGGGCAACGTGGTTTTGGGTTATGACTCCACCATACCGGTGACCATGGATGATATGGTCCACCATGTTAAGGCGGTATGCCGCGGCGCGCGTAGAGCAATGATTGTCGCGGATATGCCTTTTCTCTCATACCAGGCTTCTGAAGAAGAAGCGGTGCGGAACGCCGGGCGTTTTTTAAAAGAGGCGGGGGCGCAGGCGGTTAAGCTGGAGGGCGGTGCGGAAGTTGTGGGAGTGGTCCGCAAAATTGTTAACGCCGGTATCCCGGTAATGGGCCATTTGGGACTGACGCCGCAATCCATCAACCAGTTGGGCGGTTTTAAGGTGCAGGGGAAAGATGAGCGGGTGGCTAAAAAAATGATTGCCGACGCCAAAGCCCTGGAAGAAGCGGGGGTCTTCTCTGTTGTGCTGGAGTGTGTGCCCGCTCCCCTGGCAAAATTAATTACTGAATCAATCGGAGTGGCCACCATCGGGATAGGCGCGAGTCCGTACTGTGACGGGCAGGTGCTGGTGATTCACGATATCCTGGGCCTTTACCCGGGCTTTACACCGAAATTCGTCAAGCAGTACGCCAACCTGCATGAGCAGGCGGCCGCTGCCGTCAAGCAATATAAAGAAGAAGTGGAAGCGCGCGCCTTCCCGGCCCCCGAGCACTGTTTCGGCATGTCGGAGGAAGTGCTGGAGAAATTGTACTAAAAGAAAGCGATGCTTACGGGTCAGTAATCAGGAGTCGGAATGAAGGAAGGATTGGTCGGCCCGGAGTATTCTGAATTCTGGGTGCCTGAATAATAATACTCGCTTACTGCAACCAATGACCAACGACTGACGACCAAATTAGCGGCAGGTGGTTGGGGGTGGAAGGGATTCGCCGGAAGCGAATCCCAACAAGCAATCTAACGACCAACAACCAACTACCAGATGGAGGTTGGACATGTTTATTTGCCACACCGTAGCTGAAATACGCAAGTATGTCCGCGAAGCCAAAAATCGGGGCCAGACCGTCGGCTTTGTGCCTACCATGGGCTATCTGCACCAGGGGCATCTGGAACTGATGCGCCAGGCCAAAAAAAGCTGTGATATCGTAGTGATCAGCATTTTTGTCAACCCGACTCAATTCGGTCCGCAAGAGGATTTTGCCAGGTATCCCAGAGACCTGGAGCGGGATGTCGAGATGGCCGGGGAAGTGGGCGTGGATGCCGTATTCAACCCTCCTGTCGAGGAGATCTACCCGGCGGGCTATTGCACTTATGTTGAAGTAGAGCGGATTACGGAAAGGCTATGCGGGCTATCCCGGCCGGGACACTTTCGCGGAGTGGCTACGGTGGTGGCCAAACTGTTCAACATCGTTTGCCCCGACCAGGCTTTTTTCGGGCAAAAAGACGCCCAACAGGTTCTGGTCATCAAGAGAATGGCTGCCGACCTGAATATGGATCTGGAGGTAGTGACGGTGCCGACTGTACGCGAAGCAGACGGCCTAGCCATGAGTTCGCGCAATGTATATTTGGACGCGGCGCAGCGGCAGGCCGCCCTGGTCCTGTTCAGGAGCTTGCAAGCCGCGGCGGAAGCGGTGGCGGCAGGCCGGCGGGACGTGTCAACTATTCGCCAACTGGTTGTCGGCACGATCAGAGCGGAGCCGCTGGCGGAGATTGACTATGTGGAAATTTACAGTCACCCGGACCTGGAGCCTGTTGCCACATTAAACGGACCCGCTCTCTTGGCGCTGGCTGTGAAAATTGGGCGGACGCGGCTGATTGACAACATTATTTTGGGGGTACGGGATCATGTTTCTAACATTGTTTAAGTCAAAGATTCACCGGGCCACTGTTACCGATGCCAACCTGAACTATATGGGCAGTATTACTATCGACGAAGACCTGATGGAAGCGGCCGACATCCTGGTTAATGAAAAAGTGCAGATTGTTAATAATAATAATGGCGCCCGGTTTGAAACATATGTGATCAAGGGTTCCCGCGGGTCGGGCGTGATCTGTCTGAACGGCGCGGCGGCACGGCTGGTGCAGCCTGGCGATACTGTCATCATTATTTCATATGTCATCTTAGACCGTGCCGAGGCGCAAGTTTTTCAGCCTGTTATCGTCAATGTTGATGAAAAAAATAAAGTTGTCGGGATAAGACACGGAGAGGCCCCTGGTGAAATCGGCTGATATAATTCTTATTTAACCTCCTGACTGGGGATGTTGATAAATAGGCGTTGTTAAAACAGAGGTGGTTTGGCAACGTTTTTTTGTAATTTTATTATTACTGTATTTTTACTGGAGAGGATTGAATTTTGTGTCAGGGAGTGAATTTATGCAAGATTTGTCCGAAGAGATTATCAGGTTGAAAAAAGAGCGCAACGCGGTTATTTTAAGCCATCTCTACCAGCGCCCGGAAGTCCAGGATATAGCTGATTTTGTCGGTGATTCCCTGGGGCTTGCCCAACAAGCGGCCGGAACGGATGCCGATGTGATTATTTTTTGCGGAGTGCATTTTATGGCAGAAAGCGCGTCCATTCTATCACCGGAAAAGATTGTGGTCCTGCCGGACGAACATGCCGGCTGCCCGATGGCGGACATGGTCGACGAAGTGGCGCTGGCGCGGAAAAAACAGGAGATGCCGGACGCTGTCGTGGTCTGTTACGTGAATACTTCCGCAGAAGTGAAAGCGGAATGCGATATTGCCTGTACTTCCGCCAATGCTGAGAGAGTGATTAATTCCCTGCCGGAGGACAAGCCGATCCTGTTCGTTCCGGATAAGAACCTGGGGCGTTATGTGGCCTCAAAAACCGGGCGTGCAATGACTGTCTGGGAGGGCTGCTGCAACACTCATGACCGGCTTGCCGCCGATGACCTTCTGGCGGCCAGGGCGTCGCACCCCGCCGCCCTGATTATGGTTCACCCCGAGTGCCGCCCGGAAGCGGTTGCCCTGGCCGACGTGGTTGCCAGCACTACCGGCATGATTAATTTTGCCCGGGCAAGCAGCGCACATGAATTTATTGTCGGCACTGAAATGGGTATCCTGCACCCGCTGCGTAAACATTGCCCGGACAAGCAGTTTTACCTGGCCTCAGACAAGTTGGTTTGCCCGAATATGAAGAAAACTACTTTAGAAAAGGTCCGCCAGGCGCTAATCAGTCTCGCACCCAGGGTGGATGTTCCCCGGGAGATAAGGGAGAGGGCTGTCCGTTGCCTGGACAAGATGCTGGCGGTCTGACGCGCCGCTTAATTGAGGGGGTTTCCTTTTGCCGGATAAGTATATGGTGAATTTCGACTCCAGGGAACTGCTCCAGGAGGAAGATGAATATATTATCCTGGGTAGCGGAATTGCCGGGTTGTATACTGCTTTGGCTGCTTACGGAGCGGGGGGCTCGGTTACCGTGCTGACCAAGTACAACATGATGGACACCAGCACGGACAAAGCCCAGGGTGGCATTGCCGCCGCTCTCGGTGACAGTGACTCACCGTCTTTACACAGAGAGGATACCATTGTGGCGGGTGCCGGCCTGTGCGATGACGAGGCAGTGTCGGCACTGGTCAACGAGGGGCCGAAGCGGGTCAAAGAATTGATCGAGATGGGCGCTATTTTTGATTATGACAGTCACGGGCTGGCCCTGACGAGAGAGGGTGCCCACAGTCAGAGGCGCATCCTGCACGCCAGTGGTGACGCCACAGGCGCTGAAATCCAAAGGGTGCTGACTGAGCGCATCAGGGAAAAGAATATACGTGTGCGGGAAAACCACTTCGTGGTGGACCTGCTGGTCTGGGATAACACCTGTTATGGCGTGTTGGCTTTTGACCGGGATAACAATAGTTTGAAAATCTATCGCGGTAAAGTGGTAGTCCTGGCCACCGGTGGGCTGGGCCGTTTGTTTGAGTTCAACACCAATCCGGAAATCGCTACCGGCGACGGTATAGCGATAGCCTTCCGGGCCGGGGCTGAAGTAATGGACATGGAGTTTATCCAGTTTCACCCCACTGTGCTGAACCTGCCGGGCGCGCCGCCATTTTTAATTTCTGAAGCGGTGCGCGGCGAGGGCGCCTACCTGCGCAACAGCGATTGTGTGCGTTTTATGCCCCGCTACCATGACCTGCTGGAACTGGCGCCGCGGGATATCGTCGTGCGGGCGATTTTGAAGGAAATGGTCGCGACCGGCGCTAATAAAGTATACCTCGATTTGACCCATCTTGATCCTGAAGTGATTAAAAAACGCTTTCCTAATATTACTAAAACCTGTGCGGCATACGGTTTGGATATATATGTCGACAAGATTCCAGTGGCTCCCGCCGCCCATTACATGATGGGCGGGGTGAAAACCAATCTTGTGGGAGAAACCAGCATCAAGGGTCTTTACGCCTGCGGCGAAGTCGCCTGTCAGGGAGTACACGGAGCCAATCGCCTGGCAAGCAATTCTTTGCTGGACGGGCTGGTGTTCGGCGGCCGAATTGTAGATGAAACCAGGCAGTTCTTAAAAACCTACCACCCGCGCCGTCCGGAGTTTGCCTGCGACTGGCTGCTGGAGCCGTTGAAAATAGATTTCGGGGAGTTGCGCAAAAAGCTGGAAGTCCTGATGGGCAGCAAGGTTGGTCCGGTGAGGAGCGGTCAGGGGTTAAAGGAGTCGCTGAACTTTTTTGATTCCTGGGGGTACCTGGGGCGACACAGTGCTGAAAATGCCGAACAAATGGAAGTGAAGAACATGCTGCAGGTTGGCGAACTGGTGGCTGAAGCGGCCCTGGCGCGGCGCGAAAGCCGCGGCGGCCACTACCGGGTGGATTATCCCGACAGCTCCCGGCGCTGGCAGAAACATATTATCTTCAGACGGTAAACGCGGCGGGAAAAGGACGGGCTATTATGTCGTGTTGGGAGTGGGGCAGTAGTTGAAAAACAGATTTATTAAGGTTTTAGCGCCTTATGTATGTTTGTTCGCGGCGGCAACGTTTATATTATCAGGCTGTTCATTATGGACTGCCGGGGTTGATCAAGCAGGCGGCCCTCTGGTGATAAAAGTGGAAGATTTTAGCGTTTTTCTTTTTGAATCTTCTGAGGAAATTTACCGGGCGAACGTAAAAGATCAGGCAATGTGGGCGGGGCTAAAGGAGAAAGCCATCAGTGACGCGGAATACGCCGTGCATTATAACTGGCTCTATAATTCTTACGGCGGTTGGGACGAACACCGCCGCGCCCAGTTAAAAACCATACTGGCTAATTATGACGCGCAGTATATGATTGAATGTTTGATTCAGGACGGCAAACAAGGGGCGAGCTTTGACGAAATCGTCAAGTTTATCCGTGAGGAACGGTGTTTTAGAAATCAAAGAGATTTGCTGCTGGACTTTTATTCCTGGTACGGCGCTAATTACGCCCTGCCGCATTATGAGCAGATTAAGCCGCTTCTGCAGCGGAAGGTCGATAAAACAATGTCCATAGTCGATAAAAGCTTCGATATTGTCGGCTTTATAGAAAAGGAAACCGGTATTCAGCAAAAGAAAAAACAGCGCAACGTTGAACTGCAGTTAAATATGAGAATTATCGGCATGTCGGTTTTTTCACGGAATAAGGACACGATAACAACAGTCCAGTGGAACAAGACTCCGGAAAAGATCTGGACTGCGGTCTTTAATGAATTCAGCGCGCCAATTTACGAAACTTTTACTGACGGCTGGTCGTTCAAGTACCTGGCCCGGAAGCTGAAAAAAGATGAAAAGCTTGCGGCCAGGTATGAGGAAGATATTCCCTATACCTGGGAAGGGTGGGTAAAAGAAAATTTAACCGAAGGCTTTGCCAGATATCTGATTGTCCGCAAAGGGATAACCAAGGATTTGGGAGAAGGGTCTTATGTTTTTGACAGGGAATATGCCCAGGCGCTTGTTAGTAGTTTTAATCCCCAGAAAACCTCTTTGAAGGAGTTTACTGTAAATTATTTGAAGAAAACTTATGATATCTGAGCTGACGGAACGGGGGACGGCCATGGATTTTAACGTGTTGGCATTGCGCAAACTGATTAGGGATTGCTTAAATGAAGATATCGGCGCCGGAGATTTGACCACAAATAGTATTGTTCCCGCGGGCGCGGTTTCAAACGGCTATATTGTTGCTAAAGAAAAAGGCATGTTGGCGGGGATGCCGGTGGCGGAGGAGATTTTCCGTTGTCTTGACCCGGCGCTGCTGTTTCAAGCGCGGGCTGTTGACGGTGAATTTGTCGAGCGTGGCCGGGTGCTGGCCGAGGTCGGCGGCAACGCGCGGGCAATCCTGACCGGTGAGCGGCTGGCGCTGAATTTTCTCCAGCGTCTTTCAGGGATTGCCACAAAAACAGCCCAACTGGTAGAATTAGTAGCCGGTCAAAAGGCGCATGTCATAGATACCAGAAAAACCACACCGGGGTTGAGAATGCTGGAAAAGTACGCCGTCAGGGTGGGTGGTGGATATAATCATCGCTTCGGCTTGTATGACGCCGTACTGATTAAGGACAATCATATAAAAGCAGCGGGTGGTATCGCCAAGGCTGTGCAGGCGGCCAGGCGGGCCAGCCCTCACACCGCGAAAATTGAAGTTGAAGTGGAGAGCATGGCGCAGGTGGGGGAGGCGCTGGAAGTAAAGGCTGATATTATTATGCTGGACAACATGGCTGTGGAGATGATGCGCGAGGCCGTGGCGCTTGTGGCGGGCCGGGCGCTGGTGGAGGCCTCCGGTAATGTCACCGGCGAAAATATCCGGGCAATCGCGGCGGCGGGCGTAGACCTGATCTCGGTCGGAGCGTTGACTCATTCGGTTGAATCACTTGATATCAGCCTGGACTTGGCAGAAATAAAAGCTGATTATTAAAAAAGTGCTCTGACGTCAACGTTAACTTATAATGATAATAAATGTTGACGTTTTAGTGGCAAACGATTAGAATAACTTTCGGGAGTGGTTATTTTGAAAAGAGCTGTTCTCCGGCTTTTAAAAGAGTTCCAGCCCGAATTCGTATCCGGTGAAGACATATGCAAAAAACTTGACGTAACCCGGACCGCGGTCTGGAAGCACATCCAGACCTTGCGGGAGGATGGGTATGGAATCGACGCGCGTCCGCGCGCGGGCTATTCACTGGTCCGTGTTCCGGACAGACTTTATGCCGAGGAGATTCTGGACGGTCTGAACAGTAAATTTTTCGGTCAGCAGGTTTATTATTACGATAGCGTTTCTTCCACGAACGACATGGCTAAGGAATTAGTCCGTCAAGGCGCGCGTGACGGCTCGATTGTGGTTGCCGAGGAGCAGACCGGCGGCAAGGGCCGGCTGGGCAGGAAATGGCATTCGCCGAAGTACAAAAATGTCTGTTTTTCCGTGATTCTATATCCGTCCGTCAATCCTTCCGAGGCGTCGCAAATGACTATGGTGACGGCGGTAGCCCTGGCCCTGGCGGTTAGAAAAAAAACAGGCGTGCCTGTGGGCATCAAGTGGCCGAACGATCTGTTCGTGGGCGGCAGGAAGATTTGCGGCATCCTCACTGAAATGAGCGCCGAATTGGACAGAATTGATTATCTGGTGGTGGGCGCCGGTCTGAACGTCAACCAGGAACTTATTGAATTGCCTGAAGAAGTGCGCGATATCGCCACCTCCCTGAAGGTGGAAACTGGCGCGGAGCTAGCCAGGGTCGATTTGCTGCAGGCTATGCTGGAGGAGTATGAACAATGGTACCAGCTTTGGCTTGAGCAGGGCTTTCCGGTAGTCCTGGCGAAATGGAAGGAGTTATCCGTTTCTTTGCATTGTCCGGTACGAGTCCATACCTTGAATAAATCCTGGGAGGGTTGGGCCGAAGATGTCGATTATGACGGAGCGCTGTTGCTGCGGCTCCCGGACGGCGGATTGCAGCGGCTGATAGTAGGAGACGTTTCTTTGCGGGTGTAAAAATTTTGCTTTAAATGTCAACTTTGTTGCAAGCAATGGTTTACGCATTAATTGCCCAAGCAGTATAATGCTCAGGAGTCAGGAGTCAGATATTCATGCCGCCAGAGGTGGCACCAGCAGCAGATGAAAATTTTATTTTCAGGAAGTAAGGACTAAGGAGTTTGGAGCTAAGGAATAAGAATAAAAGAATGGTTAAGAGTTGTTTAATGTTTTATATATTATTCTGACTCCTGACTACTTTTATTAAGGGGGGTTTTTATGTCCAGGTTTTCAGCGCGTGACATCACTATGACCGCGGTTTTCGCCGCCATGGCGGTAGTCGCCGCCATGTTGGTCCGCTATGCCGGTTCTATTGTGCCTTTTAGCCTTCTGCCGTTTGTGGTAATGCTTGCGGGCGGTTTGTTGGGCCCCCGCCTGGGGGCGCTAAGCATAGTTGTTTACATTTTAATTGGTTTGGTGGGGGTGCCGGTGTTTGCTACCGCTCCTTTCGGAGGACCTTCTTACGTGATTCAACCAACCTTCGGGTTTTTAATTGGATTTATCGGGAGCGCGTATGTGATCGGCTTATTGCTTAAAGACAGGGAAAATAGCAGTATCACCCGCTATTTCTTTGCCATGCTCGCCGGTGTGGCGGTTTACGATCTGATAGGGTTGTCTTACCTTTATGCTATCTTGACATTTTATATGGGGCAAAACATTTCTTTAGCGAAGTTGTTGACTATTGGTTTTACTCCTTTTATTCTCCTGGACTTGATTAAGGCAGTTGCCGCCTCGGTACTGTCCAGGGCGGTCTACCGGCGGCTGGACGCGTATGGTGTTAATAAAGGTCAGGTCTGAGGCGAACCGCGTTGTATGTCCAAAGGTTTGTATAGACTAATTAGCTGTTTTTTTTCTTAGTAAAAGGAATAATTAAGATCATGAAGAATTAATTTACCAGACTGAGAAGAGGGGATTGATTTGCAGATGCTCCGTCTGATAAATGTAATGGAAATACTTGTAAAGGAGACGATTGAAGACATCCTGAAGAATTGCCAGGAATTATGCAAGTGTGAACGCTGTAAGCTTGACATGGCGGCGATTGCACTGAACAAACTGTCTCCTTCCTATGTGGTTACCGCGGAGGGTGAAGTTTTGCTGAGGGTAGGTTCCTTAAAACAACAGAACAAGGTAGATATTATCAGGGTTGTAACTGAGGCGATTGATATTGTAGGCAAAAAACCGCACCATTCAAGAGAAGACAGCTAGGATTTGAATATTCTTCTTGACGGGTTGCACCTGGGCAAACTCTTTGGTAAAATGGAAGGTGATATTTTTTATAGTGCCATTTCACATGAAAGCGGGGACGGGAATGATCCTAGTCTTTGATGTCGGCAATACGAATATTGTGCTTGGAGTATACAGCGGCAGCGAATTGGTGGCAGACTGGCGAATATCCACAAGACGTGACCGTACGGCTGACGAATATGGGATCATGCTTAAAGAGTTGTTTACTATCTCGCAGATTGAGATGAGTGCAATTAAAGCCACGGTTATTTCCACAGTGGTTCCGCCACTGACGTTCACCTTGGAAAGAACCTGTCAGAAGTATTTTCGTCTTACTCCACTGATCGTAGGCCCCGGCATCAAAACGGGCCTTCCGGTTAATTACGAGAATCCCAGGGAGGTAGGCGCCGACCGTATCGTCAATGCTGTCGCCGGTATTGAATTATACGGCTGTCCGCTGATCATAATTGATTTCGGAACAGCTACAACCTATTGCGCTATTAACTCCAGGGGCGAATACCTGGGCGGGGCGATCGCGCCCGGTATCGGCATTTCCACGGAAGCTCTTTTTGCGCGGGCAGCCAAGCTGCCCAGGGTTGAACTTGTCAAACCGCCTTCTGTTATCGGAAAAAACACTGTCACAAGTATGCAGTCCGGTATTTTTTACGGGTATGTCGGGCAAGTTGATGAGATTATCAGGCGGATGAAAAAAGAACTGGGTGAAAATGCTAAGGCTATTGCCACAGGCGGGCTGGCCAGACTGATTGCCCAGGAAAGCACGGGAATTGACCGGGTGGACCCTTTCCTGACCCTGACCGGGCTGCGTTTGATATACGAGAGGAATTCACCGAGATGAAAATCGGACAAATTAAACTGGCCAATCCGGTGATATCCGCTCCGATGGCGGGCATTACCGACAAGGCCTACCGGATATTGGCCAAAGAGGCTGGATGCGGCCTGGTTTGCACTGAAATGGTGAGCGACCAGGCCCTTTTATATGGTAATCCGAAGACCTGCGGCATGCTGAACTTGGCTGGTGAAAGCAGCCCGTTAAGCGTGCAGATTTTTGGTTCCAACCCGGCGTATATGGCTATGGCGGCGGAAATCGCGGAGAGCCGCGGTGCTGATCTTATTGACATCAATATGGGATGTCCTACGCCAAAAATTGTGAAAAACGGAGAAGGGGCCGCCCTGATGAAGAATCCGGGGTTAGCCGTTAAAATTGTCAGGGCGGTGGTTGAGCGGGTCAGGGTTCCGGTAACGGTTAAAATGCGTAAAGGTTGGGATGAAAAATCAATAAACGCTGTCGAAATGGCGAAACTGTTAACCGGTGAGGGTGTCGCCGCATTAACCGTACATGGCCGCACCCGCTCACAATTTTATACGGGGGAAGCGGATTGGGAAATCATCGCGGCGGTAAAAAAGGCTGTAAACGTGCCGGTGATTGGCAACGGCGACATCAGGTGTCCGGAAGATGCTTTACTGATGATGGAGCAGACCGGCTGTGACGGGGTTATGATTGGCCGGGCCGCCCTGGGCAACCCCTGGATGTTTTCAAGGACGGCGCATTTTCTGAAAACCGGCGTGGTTTTACCTGAACCCGCGCCCGCAGAGCGGGTGATGGCGGCCCTGCGGCACTTGAACTTGCTTATCGAGAACAAGGGGGAAAAGGTGGCCGTGCGGGAGATGCGCAAGCATGCCGCCTGGTACACCAAGGGGGTGCGCGGCGCGGCGAAGTTGAGGGACAGAATCAATAAAGCCGGCAGTAAAGAGGAACTGGAAAAGATTTTAAAAATAATCCTATGTGGTACTTGCGAAGAAAGGTAAGCTTTGTTAATATTTTTATGTACACAAATGTGTGCACATGAGCAGGAGCCAGGAGTCAGACAGGAGTCAGAATTTTATAGTCTTGAAATATTCTGAATGCTGACTTCTGGTTTCTGAATACCTGTAATTGAAGGTGTGTATCTTGGAATTAATCCGTCTTGGGGAAAAGATCATAAGCAAAAGAAAAATTAATCAAGTTCTTAACAATATGTTAAGTTTGAGGAGGAAGGGTCTTTCACAGACTGAAGTAGCTTCCAGGCTGGGTGTTGACCGGACTCTGGTCTGCCGTTTGGAAAATCTGGGTGAAATCAGGAAAGGCCGCCGGCTGGCTGTCTTCGGCTTCCCTGTTCTGAATAAAGTAGAGATTCAGGAAGTCCTGGAGCGGGAAGGCGTGGACTTTATTTTCCTGATGTCCGAAGAAGAGCGTTGGGAATTTGTGAAACAAAAAAGTGGTGTCGATTTATTTGATGCCATCATGGACTTGATTGCGAAAGCCCACTCTTTTGATCAGGTGCTTGTGCTCGGTTCAAATCAACGGATCAAAATTTTTGAGGCGGTATTGGACAAAGATGTGGTGGGGTTTGAGATTGGTGAGTCGCCAATTCAAGAAGATAAGTATGTCGACCCGGACGAATTAGTGGATTTGGTCAGGGCTATCAAAGAATAGGAGGTAAAAAGTTTGCATAGGTTCGCCTTCATGCTGCACCCCATGTCTGCCGGGGATGTGGCCATGAAATTCAAGTTTGCTAAATTTATACCGGATAGCATAATAGAGCGGGCGTTTGCTCTGTTGCCCCCGATAAAGGCGTCTCAAATCACCGGGATTCGTTCCCGGTACGGAGAGGCGGAAGGGTGGTTTATCGCCTGTCCGCTGACAGCCAGCTTAATCATGAGCATGCCGCAGGCATATGTTATGAACAAAATCATTCAAGGCGGACGCATGGCTGAGAAGCTTGGCGCCAAGATACTTGGCCTTGGCGCCTTTACGAAAATTGTGGGCGATGCCGGTGTTACGGTCGCCAGGAGCTTAAAAATACCTGTTACCACGGGGAATAGTTACACAGTGGCCACGGCTGTCGAATCGGTCAGGGAGGCTGCCAAGGCAATGGGGCATGACCTGAAGAAGGCGGCGGTGGTGATTCTCGGCGCCACCGGTTCCATCGGCCGGGTTTGCGCCTTGATCCTGGCCAGGGAAGTACGCAGTATGACCTTGGTGGCCAGGGAAGAGCGCAAATTGGAAGAACTGGCCGCGAAAGTGCTTTATGACACCGGATTGGCTGTCAAGGTTACATCCGACAATAAGAAAGCGCTTCGCACCGGCGATATCGTGATCACGGTGACCAGCGCCCTGGACACGGTCATTGAACCGGAGGATTTACGGCCAGGCGCGGTTGTCTGTGATGTGGCCCGGCCGCGTGATGTATCACGGCGGGTTGCTGAAGTGCGCGACGATGTCCTGGTTATTGAGGGAGGGGTTGTGGAAGTGCCCGGCGAGGTTGAATTCAACCTGAACTTCGGTTTTCCGCCGGGGACGGCTTACGCCTGTATGGCCGAGACAATGGTATTGGCCCTGGAAAAACGCTACGAAAGCTTTACTCTCGGCCGGGATTTGTGCGTAGAAAAGGTTGAAGAAATTGCCGCGCTGGCTAAAAAACACGGTTTTAAACTGGCCGGTTTCCGCAGCTTCGGCAGGGCGATACCCCCGCAGGAAATCGAAATGATCAAGAGCCGCGCCAGGAGCGGTGCAACGGCGAAATAATCACTTGCAATTACATCAAGAGTCAAGATAGCCTTGACAAATTAGAGGCATCTTCTTATAATGTCACTAAAGTCCTGGCTGTAATAAATAAATCACAGTTTCATGGAGCACTGCGGAGAAATCGCTTTTTGCAGTGCTTAAGTGTAGTATGGGGGCTTTTTCTACCTGTATGAATTGAAGGCATGGCACATATATTGTTTTGAAAGGATTCCAGAGATAAGGAGACAGTGCTTAATGAAAGAAAAAGAAGTAATCTTGACAGTTGACGGTCTTAAAAACTTGGAAGAGGAGCTTGAACAGCTTAAGTCGGTGAAGCGGCGGGAGGTGGCTGAGAGAATCAGGCAGGCCATTGCTTTTGGCGACATTAGCGAGAATTCTGAGTATGAAGACGCGAAAAACGAGCAGGCTTTTATAGAGGGCCGCATTTTAACTTTAGAAAAGATGCTTCGCAATGCTAAAATAATAGATGATGAGAACTTGGGCACTGAAGTTGTTTCCATTGGTTCGGTGGTTTTGTTAAAGGATCTGGAGATTGACGACGAGTTTAAGTACACTATAGTAGGCTCCGCCGAAGCCGACCCCGCGGCAAATAAAATTTCGAATGAATCGCCGGTGGGCAAGGCAATTCTTGGCATGGCCAAGGGCAGTGTGGTGGAGGTTCAAGTGCCGGTGGGAGTGTTGAAGTACCAGATTGTGGATATCTTGAGGTAAGTAAGTACCGGAGGTAATTGTATTTATGTCTGAACAGGGAAAAAAAACCGTTGCAAATGGGAAGGAACAAATTTCGCCTGAAGAGGAACTTAATGATTTAATGCTTGTGCGCAGGGAAAAACTCACCGAACTGCGGGACAAAGGTATTGAGCCGTACGGCGGGCGTTATGAGCGCACTTACATGGCCGGCGATATTTTAGCTAATTTTGAGAAATTGGAAAATGAGCATGTTGTAGTGGCGGGCAGAATTATGTCCAAGCGGGGGATGGGCAAAGCGTCGTTCGCTCATATCCAGGATGCCACCGGCCAAATTCAAATTTACGCCCGGTTAAATGATATCGGCCAGCCGGCATATGAATTGTTCGGCAAATTGGACATAGGCGACATTATTGGTGTGACCGGTAAGGTCTTTAAAACTCGCATGGGTGAGATTACTGTGGCGACGGAAGACTTAAAACTGCTGTCGAAATCATTGCGCCCCCTGCCTGAAAAATGGCATGGATTGAAGGATGTAGAACTCCGTTACCGGCAGCGCTATGTAGACCTCATCGTTAATCCGGAAGTAAAGGTAGTTTTCGAAGCCAGAAGTAAAATTGTCCGCGCCGTGCGCAGTTATCTGGATAACCGCGGTTTCCTGGAAGTGGAAACGCCGATGATGCATGCCATTGCCGGCGGCGCCG
Organism: Pelotomaculum sp. PtaB.Bin117; assembly: GCF_002067195.1. NCBI lineage: Bacteria > Bacillati > Bacillota > Clostridia > Eubacteriales > Desulfotomaculaceae > Pelotomaculum > Pelotomaculum sp. PtaB.Bin117. The sequence continues at coordinate 32,176 of NZ_MVQM01000075.1, forward strand.
CAGCCAGGCCGTTTATCACATACCATAACACCCTGGATATGAAGCTGTTTTTAAGAATCGCCCCGGAGCTTTATTTGAAAAGGCTGATTGTGGGCGGTTTTGAAAAAGTGTATGAGATTAACCGGAATTTCCGTAATGAAGGAATTTCCACAAAACATAACCCCGAGTTTACCATGCTGGAATTATACCAGGCTTACGCTGATTATGACGATATGATGAATTTGACCGAGGAACTGGTTGCTAATGTTGCCTTTGAAGTGTTCGGAACTACGAAGATAGAATACCAGGGCACCCAAATTGATTTGTCCCCAAAATGGACAAGACTGCCCATGCTTGACGCGGTCAAACTGCACTCCGGGATTGACTTTGGCGTGATAAAAACCGCTGAGGAAGCTAAAAACGCTGTGAAGCAGGCGAAAATCGGACTGGAAATCGATCCCGCCGAATCATGGGGCTCCATTTTAAATAAAGTTTTTGAAGAAGTGGTGGAACCCAGGCTGATTCAGCCCACCTTCATAATGGACTACCCGGTGGAAATATCGCCGCTGGCCAAGCGCAAAGCTGAAAATCCTGAATTAACCTACCGGTTTGAATTATTTATCTACGGCCGTGAGATGGCCAACGCGTTTTCGGAGCTAAACGATCCCATTGATCAGAAAGGGCGTTTCCTGAAACAAGTTGAAAAAAGAAGCGCCGGGGATGAAGAGGCGCATATGATGGATGAAGATTATATCACCGCCCTGGAGTACGGTATGCCGCCGGCCGGCGGGTTGGGCATCGGAATCGACCGGCTGGTAATGCTGTTGACGAACTCGCCCTCGATCCGGGATGTCATATTATTCCCGTTGATGAGGCCGCGTGATTGATAAATTATAAGTATAATGATGGGTAAGAGATGTTGACATGGTTATCGCTTTATGATAATATAATCACCCGGGACATTTTATGGTTATGCTCCGGGATAAAAGTTTTCTTGACAGGATAAAAGTTTCTTGACAAGAGAAATTGAAAGTGGTAAAGTAGCAAATGTGCTGCGAAAATCTTCGCGACAATATGCGACAAACAGGTCTTTGAAAACTAAACAGTGGATGGATGGAAATCAAGAAACACATGAACTCTCGTCGAAGCGAAAGCAAGAAGCGAGCAGTACATTCCGAGGAAAAAAAGCGAGCTAGCAAATCAAATTTTCTATATTAAATGGAGAGTTTGATCCTGGCTCAGGACGAACGCTGGCGGCGTGCTTAACACATGCAAGTCGAACGGAGGTTACGAG
>NZ_MVQM01000076.1:0-20104 GCF_002067195.1 Pelotomaculum sp. PtaB.Bin117
CCAATGCTTCAAACGCTTTTCTTATGAGAGACGAACATTGACTGTGGTCTAAGCCTTTAAACTTATCAAGCAGAAATTCATATTGATATCTGGAAATGTTTAATTTATTCGCTTCACTTTCCGACAACACGGAAAAAACGGAATTCGTTATTAATACTTCGAACACATTGATCAAGGCTTCTCTGTAATCGATGCGATACACCCTGCCGTAGTCAGCTAACAGCTTCCCAACATCCTTATTATTAAAAAGACTGCAAAACTGATTCTCTATCTCTAATTTCTCAAGATATTGTTTAATATAAAAGATCCCATTAACGCGCGTATCATCAAGAAGCAGTGGATAGTCTATGCCCGCCATGGTATCATGCGCCTTGAACACCACGTCGTAACTCCTAAAAAACTCCGGCAGCGCTTCATCTATGGTTAAGTGGTACGCTTTGATCGGAACGCTAAGTTTTTTATCCTTTACTCCCTGGTATAGCGCCTTTGTTTTAGTAAGGCATGAAGCCACAAGCGCGAAGCCTTTCTTGTATGCATCCTCCACGCTATGTGTTTCCAAGAAAGATACGGCAGCCTCCGGTTTGTTAAAATTACTCATACAGGCATCGATAGAATAAAGCATGGACATAAAAATACTCTGCGCCGTCTCGACCTTAACAGATGTGCTTTCACCTTTCGTATGCCTTATTATTAAGCTCGCCAATAAAGACATGATCTGAGACTGAATATTATCGACGGTCCGCCGGTCAATCAGCCCCGCCCGTCTTCCCTCTTTCAGGAGCGAAAGGGTATACTGGTTCGGATCCAAACGTTCCTTATTAACTATTGTCTTAATCTCAATATCTGTGCATTTCATCATAATGAGTCCCCTCCCGGAGAATGACCTGTTTACCGACTGGCGCGCTTAAAATTATCGGCAAAAAGCGCGAGTTCCCTATTTTTCAGAAGCTCTACCGAGCCCCGGCTGGAATGATTAAAAAATTCCTCCATCAAACTGATTAATTCATCATCGCCTATTTTATCTTCCGTTTCGCTTTTCATGTAATAAAATATTTCCACCAGTTCATATAGGGTCAACGCGTAATCATCAGTGTTAATATAGGGTGAAGTGCAAAAAGCGGCTATGATTTTCTTCACCGCTTCAATCCCTAATTCAACCCGTCCATGGTTACGGACGGCCCGGTTTCTTGCTTCGATAAGCTCTTGCGCTTCCGCGGCTGTCAATATCAATCCATATTTTATGGATTCTTTGTTGGTCTCGAGTATTTCATTTATGTTAAGCTGTTTCAAAGTTTTTCCCGTTGAATGATAAAGATCAAGCCAATTCATCAAATCAGCCCTCCCATTTTAATAAGATTTAACAAACAAGATTTCAAAATTTGCCATTGACAAATAATTAAATTTATGATATATTTGAGTTTTATAATAGATATTATCACATTATATTCTAATAATACATGTCTGTCAATATGTTTTTCTTTCAAGAAACCTGTGCCGCCATTAAAGTGGCACGGTTTTTTTACTTTAATATTTCACATAATTGAAAGAAAGCTATACTTAAATCGTCTAACCTAATAGAGCCCCCTTAAAGAGGTAGTGAAATGACCGCTGACGAGATCTTGGTAAAAAAAGTGCAAAACTGCGATCTGGCAGCTTATGGCGAGCTTGTGCAGAGATACCAGGACCGGGTTTACAGCCTGGCAGCCAGAATGCTTAACGCACCGGAAGATGCCCGCGACGTTTCCCAGGAGATTTTTATCAAGGTTTATAAATCGTTGCCGGGATTTGATTTCCGGGCAAGCTTCGCGACCTGGCTTTACAGAGTGTCCACTAATGTATGCCTGGATTTTCTGCACCGCCGCGGCAAGGAGCAGAAACGCAGCGAACCCCTGCGGGAAAACAAGGTCCGGGCGGATTGTTTGGCGGATAATAGCCGGGGACCGGAAGAGGTTCTTCTGGAAAAGGAACGCCTAAGGGAATTGAGGCAAGCCGTAGACACACTGCCGGACGGCTACCGCATGGCGCTGGTGCTGCATCACTACCAGGGACTCAGCTACAAGCAGGTGGCCGAAGTCATGAACCTGCCGGAGAAAACAGTGGCCACCCGCATTCACAGGGCTAAAATAATGCTAAAGGAAATTCTGCTGGGAGGTGAAGGCGGTGAACTGCCGGAAAACAAAAAAAACGTTAAGCAAGTATCTGGCCGGAGAGTTACGATCCTCTGAAGCCGCGGCAATTGAAAAACACCTGGCCGGCTGTCCGGCATGCGCTGCCGAGCTGAAAGAACTCCAAAGGCTGGACCGACTGCTGGACCTCTGGCGGCCCGAACCCGCCCCGGATAATTTTTGGGCGGACGTGATGGCGGAAGCAGCGCAAAGCACCTTCCCTCAACCAGCCGGGACACGGTCCGTGAACGGCAAGCGGTACAGTCTGCCGGCCTTTTTCAAGCAGCCGGAAATGTCGCTGCTGCGCGATCTATTAACTGCGGCCGCCGTATCTCTGGCAATTTTCTGGGGCGCCGGAGGTTGGTTTGACGGACGGCAGATGGCAGATTACGGCAACAGCATTAATAGCGTGACATCCGCTTATACCGGCACTGTAGATAAATTTCTGGAGCGAACAACCGGAGCGGCGGGGAAATATACCAGGCCGACTATATTAGAGGAGTTGAAGCAGAGATGAAATGTGTCAACCACCCGGAAAATGACGCGCAAGCAATTTGCGCCATCTGTAACGCTCCTATCTGCGGGGAGTGTTTAGTCGAGCTGCGAAGCAAAAACTACTGCAGGCATTGTTTGGAAGAAAAGATTGGCGTATTAAAAAGCATGAACAATCACAGGAGCAAGTTGCTGGTTTTGCTGATCTCCCTGCTCCCCGGGGCCGGATACATGTACCTGGGGTTGATGAACAGGGGACTGCAGACTATGATTATTTTTTTCGGGACAATTTTTATAGCCGCGATGACGGGAATCGAAGGAATTACCGCCCTGGTGCTGCCGGTAACAATGTTTTACTCCATCTTCGACACCCTGCAGCTGGCGGGACGGATGAATGAGGGTGTATTTATAGAGGATAAACCATTGATAGCTGCCGGAGAACATGCCAACTGGCATAATTTATTAGGCTACGGGCTGGTCGGGATTGGAATTCTGGCGCTGGCAAATAACTTTCTGCCGGAGCTTTTTGATTACCGGTTTGTGCATAAGCTGCTATCTCCGTTATTAATCATTGCAGTCGGAATATTTATCTTATACAGGAGTTTAAGGAGGAGGAAAAACGATGGCAGTGAAAGAGAAATCTAAAGTCGGACCGGTAACGCTGGCCGCGGGATTGATTATCGGGGGTTTGACGCTGCTTTTATATAACTTTGGGGCGATTTCCAGCCTGGAATGGCTGTGGAAGCTCTGGCCGGTGCTGCTGATCGGCCTGGGTATTGAATATCTTTTAAAAAAAAGGGCTGATCCCGAGCGGGATGTCCATTTCCACGTCCCCAGCTTCCTGCTGATCCTGGTGATGATTATAGCCGGTTGCCTGTTATACGCCGCAACCAGTTTTGGAAAGAACATCAGCAGCTTTATTGACGGCTTTCCATGGAGTCACGCAAATTATACCTACAGCAGGAATTGGGAGTCCGGACCTTTGGAAATAATGGCGGGAGAGCAATTAATCATCGAAAATAAAACAGGCGGCATCAAACTCCTGCCTGCTCAAGGCGGCGGGCTGAATCTTAAGGCTTCGATCCACTCACCTGAGAGCGGCCCGGCCAGAGAATTGGCCGATAGGGTAGCCCCGGAGATCAAGCGGGACGGCGGCCGGGTTTCCGTTCAGGCGCCCGATACCGGGAATTCGCTTATGCGGCCTCCGTATACAGACCTGGAGGTGTCAATACCGTCAGGAGTAAATGTATATGTAAAAAGCGGCACCGGGCGGGTGACGGCGGAAAACATGCAGGCAAACCTGAATGTTGAAGGATCGGTGGGCACAATTGATCTCAATGCGATAAGCGGTAACATTGAGGTTGTGAGCAACACGGGCCGGATCAGGATTTTCGAACCGGGCGGCGACTTGCTGGCCAAAAACAACACCGGCAGCATAGAAGTATCTTCCGAGCGCCCGTTGTCCGGCAAATATGACTTGGAAAGCAGCACCGGCATGGTTAGTCTGCTGCTGCCGAAGCAATCCGACTTGGTTATTAACGCTGAATCCCGCACAGGCAGAGTGTCGGTGGAGGGTCTTGCAAATGCAAATGATGCAGATAAAACAGGGCCGGGAGACGAATTCAGCGGTCAGCTGGGTAACGGCAAGGGTCAGGCCAATCTGCGCGTCGGCACGGGCGCTATAAAAATTACGGCACGGTAAGGATGTGTTATTGATCGTCCGTGCTCCTTCCGTCTCCGGTCACCGGGATGGTATCGCCCAGAAAAGTAGGCTGAGGTTTAAGGATTTTAGCCAGGAAGAAATCCTTGTTCCTGGCAACTATTTCCCTCAGCTTGTATATCGTCATGACCTCACCGTAATCGTGCTGATCGGACGCCACTCCGTAAGCCTCAAGCCCCAATTCCCTGGCGGCAAACACTGCCCGCTTCAGGTGGTATTCCTGGGTCACTATAATAACTTTTTTAACCAGAAAAACATCCCTCGCCCGGTAAATACTCTCGTAGGTACAAAAGCCGGCGTGGTCCATAAACACGTCCGCTTCCGGAACGCCTTTATCTTTTAAGAATTTTTTCATGGTGTTGACCTCGTCGTAATCCTTGCGCCCGTGGTCACCGCTAACCAGTATTTTCCGGACCTTTCCGCTTTTATACAGTTCGTATGCCCCGTTTAAGCGGTCATAGAGCATGAAAGAGACCGTGCCGTCCGGAAAGACGTAAGCACCCGGTACAAGTATGGCGTCCGCTTCAGGAACCTCGCTTGCTCCGACAATGTACCTCGAACTGGTTCGTTGAACGTACTGGTCTATGAGTAAAGCTGAACTGATAATTATCACTGCCAGCATGACGAAAACAGCCGAAATCCTTCTGACCATCCTGCTTTTCAAAGGTCCGGTACCATTACAGCTTTTCATAAGATTCCTTCCTGTTTCTCCGCCGCGCAAGCTCGCTGGCATATTTTACACCCAGCATCTTTGAATTCAATGCCGCCCATTCAGTCAGCCTTGTTTTTCCCGCGGGCGGTGAATCCGTATAGAGCAAATCTGCTTTCAGCCCTTCAATTTCCTCCCGGGTAATTACCACATCCCCGACTATTTTTCCGATAAACCAGCCAACCATATATCCGATGAAATCAGGAACAGATACCACCGGCCTGGGCTTTCCAATAATCTCGCCGATTTTTTGAACCAGTTCCCGGTATGTAAAAGTTTCCGGCCCGATTGCGTTAATAATCCTGTTTTCCCTTGCCGCCCCCTGCTCCACCGCCAGCCCGGCCAGGTCATCCACAAATACCGGCTGCAAACGATAGCTGCCGTCTCCGAATACTCCGAACACGGGGAACCTTCTCAGCATCCAGGCAATGTTGTTGATGAGTATGTCCTCCTTCCCGAACAGGACGGCCGGGCGCAGTATGGCGTATGATATCCCCGATTCTTTCAGCGCCTTTTCCAGCCTTGCTTTTCCCCGAAAGTATTCAAGATGAGAATCTTCCGCCGGATTTGTGATGCTGACATGCACTATCCTCTTAATATTTGCTTTTTGGGCGGTCTGAAACAGTTTTAGCGTGTTTTCAACCGCCGCTTTATGTTTGAAATTGGTATGATTAAACCTGACCCAGTAAGTATTGTATAATACGGCGGCTCCTTGCATGGATTCTACAAGCTTGTCTTCATCGTCAAAATTATACGGATATACTTGCACTCTGCTCCCGAAGGGGTTTGAGCGGCTGGTAGAGTTTGTAAGGGTGCGGACTTGATGTCCAAGATCAAGCAGTCTTTTAGTTATATATTGGCCTGAATAACCGAATGCTCCTGTGACGATATGCACTTCACGGGTCATTATAATCACCCCAAACCGGAATTATTTCAGATCTCCAGCAATTCAAATCCATTTTGGGAATTAACCTTTCTCCGTGCGCCAAAACAAATGCACAATATGTTAATGCTGTGCCACAAGGAAAAAGGGGCCGCCAAACAGCATGCCGGCTATGAGTAGAAGTCTGAAAGCTTGCCAATAAGTTATCTGCTTTAAGTTAAACAAATCCGGCATCGTTATATTCCAAAGATACTGTAGCAAAAGAGGCACCAAAAACAGCAAACCGAGAACCAATAATATATATCCTAAAACATATAACGCCAAACAAAACACATCCTCTCTTTCATATACTCTTGCTCAGCCTAAATGACTTGTATTTGTAGAAAGACTGCCGGTAAAGGTCCTGATGCTGTACTTAAATCCTGGTTTATCACCCAACACATACTGAAAACTTACCTTATCCGCATTATTATTTTCCTTTTTAAAAACCATGATTTTTTTTGGTAAAGTCAATGAACATTGCCAGTGTGATAGCTCTTCCTCCCCAAAAACTTGTATTTTCGTAAATAAACACAATTGATTATATTCTGCTATTAAGCCTTTTGGGATCTCAATTAACTCATCTTTATATTTTTGCAATAATGCCACCGCCGAATCTCAAAATACTGCTTTACCAGCATATAGTCATAATGCCCCGCTATATTCTTATAATCATCATACATCCCAAGGACTCTTCCCTCAACTAATAATCCGCATTATAACTCCTATTGGATAATGATAACTGTATTGCACACTTCTACCTTTTACACCAAATTTCCTTCTGCTTGAATGATCATTTTTTAACTTCATATAAAAAAAGACGAATTCATGGTAAAATATGAGTGACTTTCCATACCATACCAAGTTGTATCAATCAGCAAATTGCTATCAGCAATTTTAGAGAAAAGTGTCACAAAACAGCATTTTACTGCGTCTATATATTAACAATATTTTTATAGCGAGAGAATTTTAGCGGAAATAAGCTATTAAATTGAAATAAATTGTGTGGTTGATCCGTCTAATTATATTGAGAGAAAGCTTTGTTCATGAATGAAAGGGGAGACTTGTTTTGCGGCCAGTCTTGCAAAGACTTCGGAATATGCCTGGGAAAAGAGTGCTTGCCGGGGTGTTGATCCTCGGCCTTATTATGTCGGTGGTTGCGCTGAACATGGTGAGAAGCAAAGGACAGGCCGGTGTCCCGGTGAAAACCGCCATTGTTGAGAACAAGCCCATTCAGGATAACGTTTTTGCCTCCGGCAGGGTAAGGCTGTGCGCGAAACAGGAGTTGTACACATTTACCGGCACAACGGTACAGGAGCTGAACGTTTCACCCGGCGACCGGGTGAGCAAGGGACAGGTTCTGGGTCTGCTGAATGCCGACGAGATCGAGGACGATTACAATGAGGCAAAGGCGAATTTTATCGCCCAGGAGGCGACTTTAAACAAGGCCATGTATCCCCGGGAAGAGGAAGTAGCCCAGAAAAGAGCAAGCTGCCAGAGAGCGGAAGCCGAATACCGGAACGCTCAGAAGAACTACGAACGCAAAAAGCTTTTATACGATCAGGGCGCGCTGAGTGAAAAGGAGCTTGACGACGCTGAGCTCGACATGGCGCAAAAGGAAGCTGAATACAAAATCGCTGAAGAAGAGTGGAAAATGCAGGAAACCGGTCCTGTCGGCCATGAACTGACCGCCCTGCAGGCTCAAATCGAACAAGCCCGCTACCGGCTCGAACAGGAAGAAAACAAGTTAAACAAGACTGTGCTCCGCGCGGAAATGGACGGCGTGGTAACCACGGTGGAAGTGGCCTTGGGCGATTACGTCCAGCCGGGAACCAGGCTGATTACCATTGGTGATACCGGGCAGTTGGAGGTAACTGCCGGTGTGAATGAAGCCGACAGCGGCAAATTGAAGCCGGGCCAGAAGGTTAAGGTCACTACCGCTGCTCAGCCCGGCCGGGAGTACAGCGGCATATTGCAGAGCGTTTCCCCCGGCGCGGTGGCGGCGAAGACCACGGAGCAGGGCAGCCAAATCGAAGTTCCGGTTATCGTCAGAATAGACGGCGACACGGAGGGGCTGCGCCCGGGGTATACGGTTGACCTGAGCATCACCGCGGTGGACAAGGACAATGCTTTGGTGGTGCCATATGAATCCGTCGTGGAAAAAGAAGGAGTAAAACAAGTTTTTGTGGTGGAAAACCAAGTGGTAAGGCTAAAAGACGTTACCACCGGGGTCGACACCGCGTTGCTAACGGAAATATTAGCGGGGCTTTCTGAAGGAGAAAAAGTTGTCGTTAGTCCCGGCAAAGAACTGCAGGACGGCAGCCGGGTGCAAGAAGTGACGGAAACGCCGGTCAATGAGGGAGTTAACCTGACATGATCAAAGTAAAAAACCTGGGTAAAATTTACAAGGCGGGCGCGCATCCGGTGGTAGCCCTGGCTGATGTTGATCTGACCGTTAAGCCGGGTGAGTTCGTGTCCGTGATGGGGCCTTCCGGGTCGGGTAAATCCACTCTCATGAACCTGCTGGGCTGCCTGGATATTCTGACTTCCGGCTCCTATCTGCTGGACGGCATGGAAGTCAGCGGCATGAGCGAAACGGAGCTGGCGCAGGTCCGCAAACTCAAGATCGGCTTTGTTTTTCAGGCCTTTAACCTGCTGCCCCGCATGAGCGCCATGCGCAATGTTGAACTGCCCATGATCTACGCCGGGGTCGCTCCCCGCGAAAGAGCGAGGCGGGCTGCGGAAGCGCTGGAGAAGGTAGGCCTGGCGCAAAGAATGAGCCACCGGCCCGGCGAACTGTCCGGCGGCCAGATCCGCGGACGAGCCCACGGGGAACCTGGACACCCGCTCGGGAGAAGAGATTATGGCTATTTTTCAGGAATTGAACCGCGGAGGGGCCACCATCGTCCTGGTCACGCACGAGCGGGAGATCGCCCTGCATACCTCCAGGATCGTCCATTTCCGGGACGGGCGCCTGGTGGATGATGAACCCGTGGCCGCCCCGCTGGACGCCAGGGAATATATCAGCGCGGCTGTACCGGTTGGTCAAGCCGGCAGCAATATTGAAAGCGGGGGGGAATCTGGGCGGTGAACCTGCTGGAGAGCGTTAGAGTAGCTCTGGAAGGAATCATGACCAGTAAGCTGCGCTCCTTTTTAACCACCCTGGGCATTGTAATCGGTATCGCCGCTGTGATCGCGGTGGTGGCCATCGGCCAGGGCGGCAGGGCGGTGTTAATGGCCGAGATGGAAAAGATCGGCACCAATATATTCGCCATTTACGTGGACTGGCGGAGCGATAAAAAGGTTACGGGACGCGAGTTCAACTTAAGCGATGTAGCGGTGATCAAGGATAAGGTGCCCGATATCACCCACCTTTCTCCCGTTAACAATTCCCTGTGCGACGTCAGGGGACCCAAAGACCAAAAAACAGGCCGGGTAATAGGCGTCTCGTCTGATTATTTCTATATCCGTAAGTTTAACATGAAAGAAGGCCACTTTTTCACGGAGGAAGACGACGCGGGCAAGCGCCGCGTGGCCGTGCTTGACGAAGAGCTGGCCGGGCAGGTTTTCGGCAGGGCGGAGGCGCTGGGCAGCATGATCACGCTCAACAGCACCCCTTTCCTGGTCGTGGGAATATTGGCGAAGAGTGAATCCGCCCTGGGATTTAGTGAAAATCCCGGCGTGTATGTCCCCATCCAGGCCTGGCAGGTTATGTTCGACAACCAGGTGCAGGAACTGGAGGGCAGCGCCGCTTCGAAGGAAAAGGTGGACGAGGCCATGGGCCAGGCCGTGAAAGTGCTGGAGCGGCGGCACCAGACGCCCGGCAAGTACGCCGGCATGAGCATGGAGCAGGAGATGCAGGCGGCCAACAAGATAACCGGCATCATGACCTTGATTATCGGAGCCATAGCCGGAATATCACTATTTGTCGGCGGCATCGGGGTAATGAACATCATGCTGGTGTCGGTGACCGAGCGCACCAGGGAAATCGGCATCCGCATGGCCTTGGGAGCCAGGCGCAGAGACATCCTGGTTCAGTTCCTGATCGAATCGATTATGCTATGCCTGCTGGGAGGCATAATCGGCATGGCCCTGGGCGCCGGGGGAGCCTACCTGATCGCCAAACTGGCCAAATGGCCGCCGCTGGTGTCCTGGTGGACGGCGCTGCTGGCTTTTGCGTTTTCCGCCGCCATAGGCGTGGTGTTCGGACTTTTACCCGCCAACAAGGCGGCCAGGCTGAACCCCATCGAGGCGCTGAGAAGGGAATGATTTTCTCATCCCCCGATACAATCACATCTGCCTTTCTTTTTCTCCATTCGGCTGAGAATGGAGTTTTTAATATCAAAGGGTGTTGACAGAGCAAATAGAGCATGGTATTTTATTATTATAACTACCTATACCAGTAGGGGTATAGGTAGTTCTGTGACATGATAAATAGCCACGAATAAAAGGCATTGCTGTACATATACCCCTTCCCGGTATTGTCATGCTCCAGAATTTATTTGATTATGTAGAAAGGAAGATGCAGTATGTTAAAAGAATTAAAAAAGAAAAGACGTTACCTGCAATTATCGACCGTGCTGGGACTGCCATTGGTCGCTATTGGCGGCTGGTTTTATCCCGTATTGGGTTTTCTGCTTCTCGGCTGCATGATCGCCGGGGTGGGCATCGCATTTTACAGAGGCCGGGCATGGTGTGACTGGATGTGTCCAAGGGGAAGTTTCTTTGACCTCTTGTTTAGCAGCGTCAGTCCCCAAAAACGAATACCGTCTTTCTTAAGAGGCAAAATTTTTCGCAGCTTCATGCTGGGAATGATTTTCCTGGTGTTGGGAACCCAGCTTTACCTGGCCTGGGGCAGGTTTGACCAAATGGGCTTGGCCATGGTGCGTGTTCTCACTGCAACCACTATTGCCGGAATAATGCTGGCATTGTTTTATCATCCGCGCACATGGTGTCACATTTGTCCCGTCGGCACACTGGGCAACTGGGTTTCCAGAGACAGGCATCCCCTTGTTGTCGGACAGAGTTGCACTAAGTGTAAAATTTGCTCCAAAGCTTGTCCTATGCAACTGCAACCCTACGAGTTCGCGTCTGTAGGGCTAATGAGCGACAGCGATTGCCTCAAGTGTTCTTCATGCATCGCCTCATGCCCCAAAAAAGCCCTTGGTTTCGCAGATGTTTAAACAAGAAGAACTATGCTAATAACTAGAACTAAGGAGATGTATATAATTGCAGAGCGGGACGCAACAAAATGCCGAGGATAAACATCAGCTATTGCAGGAAGAATTGCTAAGCAGGCTCAAAAAAATTGAGGGGCAAGTGCGCGGTGTTTACAGAATGATTGAAGACAGCCGCAGCTGCAGTGATATCGTTATCCAACTTGCCGCCATCAGAGCGGCGGTAAACAGGGTGGGTATCACTGTGCTTACCTGTCACGTTTCCGACACAATAGAAAGCAACATACGAGAAGGCAAGGACGTCAAGGATTCTCTAACCGAGATCATGTCTGTATTTAAAAAATTTTCTTAAGGAACTTTAAGATTAAAGTTCCTTAAAGTCCCTTTCAACATCTTGGATACTTTTGTACCTATCTTCGATGCCCATTAATTTTTTTAAAAACAGAATCTCCTTTTGCTGTAAATCCAATTCTTCATACCAAGCTTTTTTCTTGTTATCTTTTGGCTCAAAAGATGTATAGTACAGGTGTAAAAGAAAGTCCCCCAAGTAAGAAAAATCCACATCCACGGTATATCTTTTTTCGTCAATCCAACGGGCCAGCCCGAAATCTATTAAACTTACCTTATTGCCGTCATATAATGTGTTCGGCACCCTTATATCCCTGTGCACAATATTGCTTCCATGCAAATATTTTAATATGCTAATTACCTGCTCACCGATCCGGCATATCTCTTCACGGCCGAAAACATAATTTTCAGCAAAAATTAATTCCTCGAAAGTATTGCCTTCTTTATACTCTAAAACATAACCATAGCATTTTTCCTGCTCAATTTTCTTTATAAATCCCGGAATGCATTCATGCTTTAAAGTCTTTAATATTTTTTCTTCATAACCAGCTTTTGCCCGGCTTTTTTTCAGCATTCCTTTTTTTAATTGCTTAAGTATATATTGTTTTTCATGATCACAAACCAGATAGCAAATACCATATCTGCCTTCACCGATTATTTTTAAAACGGTATATTCACCAATTTTTTGAGATGGTGAATATACCGTATCCTTGTGAAATAATCTTATGACCATGAACTGCGGCGCGAGTGACGGCGTCTGTAATGATGCGAATGAGAATGCGAGTGTCTTCTGGAACTGTTTATAGCGTCAATAATTTTTCCTAAAATACCGCCCCGCCTCTTGTAATAGTGACTGCCATGGCTTCCACGGCGATAATGTCCCTTACTTGATGAACGTGAAAACTTAGATAAAAATCCCATAATCTAACCTCCTGGATTAATTATTTTCCTTTGCAAGATATTTTATTCAGATATTATAAAAAATACCTGTGGCACCATAATTTCAACTATTATAGTCCCATAGGTATTTTATCTGTTGCCGGCAATGCCAAGCCGGCTCCATGCAACTGAAGATTAAGTATATCGCCTGTATATCGCCTGCTCCATTAATAAACTATTCTTTTGCCCCTAGTTTATGCCAAGACAAAACTGTTTGTCAATATTTTTTTAATATTAATTCCAGATTAATTCCATAGATGGTAAATATTAGAAGATACCGCATTCACAAACTCACACTACTTCTCTGATGCGTTCGGAAACGATCTCGGCAATTTTTGCATCAGCTCCCATATGAGCGGCGCACTTTATCTCCACTTCATATTTTGCTTTGAGCTGCTCAATCATGACAGGTATATCTTTCTGCATATGTATACCGTTTGAGATAAAGACCGGCGCAACAATTATTTTTTTCGCGCCGCTTCCAATCAGCTTGTATACGGCTTCCTCCAGCCCCGGTCTCCCGGATTCCGGGTTCATAAAGGCAGTTTCCAGCAATTGAAAACCATTGTTAGCTTTAATCATGTTCGACAGCTCCAGTAAAACCTCATTAGCTTCATCCACTACCGCCCTGCTGCCGTGCCCCAGAACTACAATGCCAATTTGCATTTCTAAATTCTCCTTCTTAGAAAGTTATGATAAAAAAAATACTCGCACAGTTTGGTCGTATATAGGTCGTATATAGTTAATTATACCTGTAATATCTCTGCCAAAACCCGCAGCAGCGTTGAATTAGAGACGTGATCTTTAACCGCCAGGCGAATGTAGCCGGATCCCAAGCCGGGAAAAGAACTGCAGTCGCGTATTAAAATCCCCCGCCGGCCGGCCGCCCTCGCCAGCTCCTGAGCTTTCCACCCCGCGGCGCTGGTATCGACAAGCAAAAAATTAGCCGCGGCAGGAAACGGTTTCAAACCAAGTTCCGCCAGCCGGCCGGCAAGAAAGTTTTTCTCCCGCCGAATTAAAGCCCGGCTGCTTTCCATATAGTCATCTTCCCTAAGGGCGATCTCTCCGGCCATTTGGGCCAGGATGTTGACGTTCCAGGGGTCCCGGACTCTGTTCAGGATAGAGGTCAGCGCTGCATTGGCAACGGCGGCTCCCAAACGCAGCCCCGGCATGGCAAAAAACTTGGTAAGCGAGCGCAGTACGAGCATGTTGTCGGCGTCAACGGCCTTGGCGCATAAAGTCAGCTTCCGCCACTCCGGCAAGAAATCAAGAAAAGATTCATCGATAACCAGGAACACCCCCCTGCGGCGGCAGATTTCCGAGATCTCCCGCAGGGCTTTTTCCGGAATGAGATTGCCGGTCGGGTTGTTGGGGTTGCATAAAAAAACAAGTTCCTCACTAGAAAGTTTATTCGAGATAAACGCGGGATCCAGCTGAAAGCCGTCCTGCGGCTTCAAGAACACCGTGGCTATTTCCGCGCCGCTTATTTGCGACACGCGCCGGTATTCGCCAAAGGTCGGCTCGCATATGAGCACCCGGCGCGGCTCAAGGGTTTGCATCAGCAAGTGCAGGATTTCCATCGAGCCATTGCCGGCTGCCACATTCTCCACTCCCACACCGAGATAGTCAGAAAGGTTCTTTCTAAGGCCGTGGTTCTCCGGGTCCGGATAGCGCTGAATGACTTTAAGATTGCGTCTCAGGCAATCCAGCACCGCTGCCGGAGGCCCCAGCGGATTGACATTCAGGCTGAAATCCAGCGTTTCCTCAGGGGTTCTGCCATACTGCAGCGACGCCTCGCGCCAGTTGCCCCCGTGAACAATCCCTTCTGTTTGAGCCATCCTCTCTTCTATTCCTCTTTTGACCATGCTAAGGCCGCAACCTCCAAACCGAATTATGGGTATAAAGTTATTCAGGCAGTTGGGGCGGCGCTTGGTAATGACTCCGCCACGCCTGCCTCGCTAAAGGTAGCCATCTCGTTTAATACCTTCACCGCCGCGTCGACGAGAGTCATGCCCAGGACCGCGCCGGTGCCTTCACCCAGCCGCATGCGCATGGTCAGCATGGGCCGCAGTCCCAGCATCTGAAGCATTACCCTGTGGCCGGGCTCCTCAGACAGGTGAGACGCGATCATGTACCGGCGGCATAACGGGTTCAGCTTTGCCGCGATACAGGCCGCGGCGGCGGAAATAAAACCGTCGATCATCACCGGCACGCGGGCGGCCGCGCCTGCCAGGATTAAACCGGCCAAGCCGGCGATTTCCAGTCCCCCCAATTTTGCCAGAACATCAAGACCGTCCTCCGGGTCAGGCCGGTTTACCTTTAATCCTTGCTCAATAGCCTTAATTTTAAGCTCCAGTCGCTGATCATCAAGGCCGGTGCCGCGGCCCACGATATCCCTCACCGGCTTGCCGGAAAGAGCGGCTAGAATGGCTGTGCTTGGCGTGGTATTGCCGATGCCCATTTCACCGGTACCGAGCAGTTCCGCGCCACGCCGGACGCAGTCATTAGCCACCTCGATCCCCACCTCCAGGGCTGCTATCGCCTGCTCCCTGGTTAGCGCCGGCCCCTCGGCAAGGTTCGCCGTGCCATAGGACACTTTGCGCTTCAGCAAACCGGGCAGGTCGGGCAGGTCGGCAGCAACGCCGATGTCGACCAGCAGCAGCTCCACTCCGGCATGGCGGGCCAGAACATTGATCGCCGCCCCGCCGTTGGCAAAATTTAAGACCATCTGGAGAGTCACTTCCCGGGGAAAGGCGCTGACTCCACAGGCCGTAACGCCATGATCGCCCGCCATAAGGACATGAGTCTTGCGCAGCGGAGCCGGCGGCTGCCTGCCGGTAATACCGGCGAGAGCAAGGACGATATCTTCCAATACCCCCAGGCTGCCAGGCGGTTTGGTAAGATTATCGAGCCTGGCCTGGACCCTGTCTTTTGCCTCATTGTTCAATGGCTTGATCGCTTCCATAGTGCGAGTGAGCAATTCCATCTTTTCAGCATTCCCCCTACTTTTTTAAACTGCGGGCATAGGCGCGGCATCGCGCCAAAAAATTATTTGCGGCACCCGGATTCCCGGCCCAATGGAGATGTATATACGATGCAAGCACTGAACCTGAAGCATAACCTTCTAATTGATTATTTTCAGTCAGGCGATAGGCCCAGGGATGACCTTCTGCCACTTCCAGCCCTGAATAATGAAACTCGTGGCCTTTTACCAATAAACCGGCCGGGCCGAGGATACTAATGCCCTGTGTTGCCGCCTCCCGGTAACCCATGCCGGCCAGTCTCTTTTGCATGCCGCAGACGGCGGGCACCAGACCGGCCATAGGCCAGATTCTGTCATCAAAGTCTTTGATCGCCCGGCAAAGATACATCAGCCCTCCGCATTCAGCATAGAGCGGCAATCCCCCGGCTGCTTTTCGCCTGATATCTTCATGCAACGTTGTATTGGCAGCCAGTTCCGGCAAAAACATTTCCGGGAAACCGCCGCCGATGATCAGTCCTGCCGCGCCCGCGGGAAGCCGGGCGTCTGTCAGCGGGCTGAAAGGCAGCAGGCAAGCGCCGCGGGACTCAAGATAATCCAGGGCATCCCGGTAATAAAAATTAAAAGCAGCGTCATGGGCAATGGCTACCGGCAAACGCCCGGTCACCGGCTGAGGCGCGAATAAAGGGCGCTCCGGCGCCCCCAACTTTTCCGCCCCACCCGCCAGGGTCATGATCCGATCCAGGTCCAGTGCTTCGCCGGCGATATGGGCGAGCCGGTCCAGCACCTTGTCAAGCTCCGCCATCTCCACCGCCGGAGTGAGTCCGAGGTGCCGCGAGGGCAGCGCCAAACCCGCCTCCCGTTCCAGGCAGCCGACGACGGGAATGCCGGTGGCTTCCTCAATCGCCTTTTGCAGAATCTCTTTGTGCCGTTCCCCGGCGACACGGTTTAGTATTACACCGGCGATATGCACTCCGGAATCATAACCGGCATAGCCCATTACCATGGCGGCCGCGCTCTGGGCCAGAGAACCCGCGTCCAGAACAAGCAATACCGGTGCCTTGAGCATGCGGGCCACTTCCGCCGTGCTCCCCGCGCCGCTGCCCGCCCTGCCGTCATAAAGACCCATTACTCCTTCAATTATTCCTATATTGGCTGTAGCAGCGGCTCTCAAGTATAACTCCCTGATTGTCGCCTCAGGCAATAAAAAACTGTCCAAATTGCGGGACGGGCGTCCGGTTACCGCTGTGTGGTAGCCGGGGTCGATATAATCGGGGCCGACCTTGTACCCCTGCACCTGCAATCCCCGGCGCGCCAGGGCCGCCATCAGTCCGGCGGCCACGGTAGTTTTACCTGAGCCGCTTTTCACACCGGCAATTACTACCCGTGCCTGAACCATAAAAAGCTCCTCCCAAGTTCCAAGTCCGGTAGAAACCAGAGTATTATACCGCCCGCCACGGTAAACAACAATATCGCCACGTTCAACAGCTTGACCGAACCGGCAATATGTTCCGATGTTATCTCCTCACATGGTGCACCAATATGAGGACGGAAAGAAGCTATTCCCCGGTAGTAATTCAAGCCGCCAAGACGCACCCCCATGGCGCCGGCGGCGGCCGCCTCGGGAAAGCCGCTGTTGGGACTGGGGTGGCTGCGCGCGTCGCGCCGCATGGTCGACCAGGAGCGGGAGAAGCTAGTGCCGGTCAGGGCGGCAGCCAGGCAAATGAACAGGCCGGTCAGCCTGGCCGGAAGATAATTGGCCAGATCGTCCAGGCGCGCGGCCGCGCGGCCGAAATAAAGATACTGCTCGTTGCGGTAGCCCAGCATGGAGTCCAGGGTATTAATCGCCCGGTAAGCCATCGCTAGCGGCACCCCGCCAACCAGGCCCCAAAAGAGAGGGGCGATTACCGCGTCGCTGGCATTTTCCGCGACTGTTTCTACTACCGCCCGCGCGATTTCACCCGGCGGCAGTTCCCCGGTATCGCGCCCGACAATTAATCCTGTCTGCCTGCGGGCTTCCGTAAGTTTATTGTTTTTAAGCAGCCGGTAGATCTCCAGGCCTGCTTCCGCCAGGCCGCGCCAGGCCACCGTTGTCGACAGCAGCCAGATACCCAGACAGACACCCGCCGCCGGAGCCAGGCGGCAGGCCAAAGCAAGCAGCACATAAGCGGAAAGCCAGGATGAACCCGCCACCAGTGTCACCAGTGTTGCTCCGGCAATTAATTGCCCGCGCGGCGTGACCGCCAGGGGACGGAATAAACCTTCCAGGCGGGCGATCAGCCGGCCGATCAGCCGGGTCGGGTGGGGTAGCCACCTGGGGTCGCCGATTGCCAGATCCAGGGCAATCGCTCCCAGGAAAACGGGCAGGTTAAGAAACAAAATCCACAACCTCCAGGGGACGGGATAGTCCCATGATCTCCGCCAGCCGTTCCAAGTCCAAGGAAGCTCCGACAACCCGCGCCAGTTCGTCCAGGCGCTTTTCCAGATCGGCCGCAAATTTATAATCACCCTGACGGTCCGCCAGGCCGCGCCGCCGCCGCAAAAAAGACAGCACATTGCCGCGGAAGTTGTCGTTATCAAAGATGCCGTGCATGTACGTACCCAGGATCAACCCGCCGGGAGCCACGGCACCGTCGTCAACTTCAGCCGGTTCCTCTCCCCTCTTTTTGATCCGAAAGGCCGCTTCTGTCCGGTTCACGCGCCTGCTCTCACCCATGTGGATTTCATATCCCCTCACCTGCCAGCCGCGGCAGGGTCCCAGAAAAGGACCATCGCCGGTTATATTCGCCTCAACAAGATAAGTGGCCTTGGTAAGAGCGAAATCAGTCACAATATCGAGCAGTCCCATCCCTTTGACTCTCCGCGCGCCGCCGCCTTCACTGCCCTCAGGGTCGTTTATTTCAATACCCAGCATCTGATAACCGCCACAAATGCCGATCACAGGCACACCGGCAGCGGCCAGCCTTTTAATCTCAGCGACCTTGCCGCATTCTTCCAAGAACAGGAGGTCGCTCAGGGTATTTTTGCTTCCGGGCAAAATGACCAGGTCCGGCTTCCCCAAAGGCTCCTTTCCGGCAACATAACGGACATTTACCCCAGGCTCCCGCTCCAGGGGGTCAAAGTCGGTAAAATTAGAGATGCGCGGAGTCGTCACAACGGCAATTTCTATTTGCTCCGCTGTCGAAGCCCGGTTGATTTTCCTTTCTAAAGCCACTGAATCTTCTTCAGGCAAGCCCAAGTCAGGCAGGTAGGGAATTACCCCGAGCACCGGCTTGCCGGTTCTGGCCTCAAGAAATTCCAGCGCCGGCCGCAACAGCGCCAAATCACCCCTGAACTTATTGATGATAATGCCTGACACCATCTCTCTCTCATCAGGATCAAGCAATTCAAGAGTGCCCACCACCGCCGCCAGCGCGCCGCCGCGGTCAATGTCGGCCACCAGCAGCACCGGAGCCCCGGTCATCCTGGCGATGCGCATGTTGGCAATCTCGTGTTTCTTTAAATTGACTTCCGCCGGACTGCCAGCGCCTTCAATGACGATAATTTCAAACTCCCGGCAAAGACTCGTGTAGGCCCCTTCCACCACGCCCAGCAAGCTCTGGTTGTAGTTACCGTGGTATTCCATGGCCGAAAGGTTCCCCACCGGGCTGCCCAGCACCACTATTTGCGAAGAGGCGGGGGCGGTCGGCTTAAGCAAAATGGGATTCATCCGCACGCTCGGCTCCACGCCGGCGGCATACGCCTGGAGAACCTGGGCACGGCCCATTTCGCCGCCATCGCGGGTTACACAGGAATTCAGGGCCATATTTTGAGACTTGAACGGGGCCACCCGGTAACCCGCCCGGTAAAAGAGACGGCAGAGGGCGGCGGCGAGAACGCTTTTGCCGACACTGGAACTGGTGCCTTGCAACATAACACTGTAGTTCATCATTCCACCGCCAGTTTGAGCAGGGCGTTGACGGCAGCGACGGCCACCGGGCTGCCCCCCTTTGTTCCACGCACCATCACGTGCGGGACAGCCGTGCCGGCCAGGGCTTCCTTGGCCTCGGCCGCGCCGACAAAACCGACAGGCACACCGATAACCGCCGCCGGCCGGGCAGCGCCCGCCTCAATCAACTCCAGCAGGCGAAAGAGAGCGGTAGGCGCGTTGCCGATAACCACCAGGCCGCCGTCCATCCGGTGGGCAAGCCACTCCATGGCCGCCATGCCTCTTGTGATATTTCTTTTTTTTGCTTCGGCAGCCACGTCGGGCTCCCGGATCGCGCAAAAGGTTTTGCCGCCCAGCGAGTCAACCAAACGGGCATTGATACCCGCGCGGACCATTTCTATATCGGTAAAAATGCCGGCGCCCTGCTTCAAAGCCGCCACCGCCGCCGTGATAAAGTCCGGGTGAAAAGATATTAACCGGACATAATCGTGGTCGCCGGTAGCGTGAATGATCCTGAGCAAGACCGCCTTTTCTCCAGGAGTCAACCGGCAGCAGCCCAGTTCAGCGGCGATAAGATCATAACTCCGGGCCTCGATAGCCTGCGGGTTTTGCATAAAAGCCAACGACTCGCCACCTCCTATAAAGTAAAATAGCCTCTCGGCATTCGCCGAGGCAGATGGCACAAGGCTTTGCTTGAACCATCGTTATTGAATTCCTCCTACTT